>JAVHYH010000054.1 GCA_031119155.1 Brevundimonas sp. | reverse complement strand
ACAGGTTCTTGGTGTGGGCGCCCGGCATGGCGGCCTTGAGCTCCAGCCCCTCCTCGACGCGGAAGACGGCCGGGTGGTCGTGGGTCGTCTGGGCGATGCCTTGATCGGCCATCCACGCCAGCAGGCGGTCGCGGTCGAAGGCGGGTTCCGCCAGGGGCTCTGAAGGCGTCGGGTTGTCTTCGGTCATGGCGCTTCTGTAGGGAGGAGGCTCTTTCGCTTACCCGCCGGAGGCCGCCCGTGGAACTGGAATGCTATCCGATGTCGCGGCAACCGCCCGATCTGGTGCCCGGTCGGGTCTCGCGCGACTGGATGGACGCCTTCGCCCAGCGGCATCCCTATCGCTGCCTGCCGCTGAACATGGCCAATACGACGGGGTGGGAGATTCTGGTCCCATTCACCTTCACGGCGGAGTGGAACGGCGGGCCCAGCCAGAACGACATCGTCATCACGCCGGAGCGGCCGAACCCGAACCTCGGCCATTTCGTCACCTCGCACTTCTCGCGCGGGGTGCTGACCATGCATCCGCAATACCTGTTCCGCACGCCGCCGGGCTGGGGGATGCTGGCCGGCGGGTCGCCCAACCATGTGAAGGACGGCATCCAGCCTCTGGTCGGCCTGATCGAGACCGACTGGCTGCCCTTCCCTTTCACGATGAACTGGATCTTCACCCGCCCGGGCAAGGTGACGTTCCGGAAGGGTGAGCCCTTCTGCTTCATCACCCCGATGGAGCACCGCAAGGTCGAGACCTTCGAGCCGGTGATCCGGACGCTGGAGTCCAATCCGAACATGAAGGGCCAGTACGACGCCTGGCTGCAGTCGCGGTCGGACTTCAACAACCGGCTGGCCGCCGGCGACGCCGAGGCGACCAAGGAGCAGTGGCAGCGGTTCTACTTCAAGGGCGAAATCCCGCAGGATCTCGGAACCGCCCCGGCGACGCATACGAACAAGCGGCGGCTGAAGAACCCGCGGGTGGGGTGAAGAGTGGCGAGTGGCTGGTTTGGCTGCGGCGCCATCGAGAAAACAATGAAAAGCCCCGCCCGGGCTAACCGAGCGGGGCTTCTCTATGTCTGGACCGCGAAATGCTTCGTCTGATCCACTAGCCACTCAGCCGCGCGGAACGCGCGAGCCCAGATTGTTCACGACCTCACGGGCGTCGAAGGCGTTCGGATCGTTGGCGGGCTTGGAGCCGCGACCCAGGACGACCTCGGCGGTGGCTTCGAAGCGGTCGATCTCGCGCACGTCGAAGTCACGGCCGAACGGATCACGGAAGCCCCAGGGGCTCCAGTAGCCGCGGCGGTAATAGCGCCAGGACGGACCCCAGTACGGACTGTACCGGTCATAGTAGAACGGGTCCGGGACGGCCTGCAGGCGGACATCGCGGTCCGTGGCGCGGTTCACGGTGGCGAACCAGTCGTGGCCGTTCTCCAGCGTCAGTTCGGCCGCGCGCAGCAGCAGCGACATCTCGACCTGCTCGCGCGAGGTCACGGAGTTGCCCGCGAAACTGACGCGGAAACGGTCGGAATCGACACGCTGTTCGGAATAGCCGTAGCGGCTGTCGGGGCCGGCCGGGCCGTAGGGGGTCGCCGTGGCGCAGGCGGACAGGGCGAGCGCCGCGGCCGTCACCAGCAGCACAGGCTTGAGGAAACGGGTGTTCATCGGATGCTCCTTGAACGCGAAGCTACGCGCTCCACTGGCTGAACGGTACATGAACGGCGCCGGTTCCGGGATGCGGCAAACCGCTATAAACGCGAGAGAATAAGCACGGCGGCGGCGATCAGCAGAACGCCGGTCAAAAGGGCGAAGCCCTTTCGAAATCTGGGTTCGGACATGCGCCTGGACAAGGCCGCCCCACCCAGACCGTAGGCGGACATGCTGATCACGTCCATGCCGATGGCGGCGACCGCGAAGAGGGCCAGCTGCGGCGCGGCCGGACGGTTGACGTCGATGAAGGGCGGCAGGACCGCCGTGAAGAACAGGATGGCCTTGGGATTGGCGATCTGGACCATGAAGCCGTCGATCAGGGCGCTGCGGCCCATCTTCACGGTCGGGGCGTCAGGATCGGCCGCCGTCGCGAAGGCGCCGCGCAGGGTCTTGTAGCCCAGCCAGGCGACATAGAGAGCGCCGGCGACGGAGACGAAACGAAAGACCTCCGGGAAGGCCGAGACGAGGGCGCCGAGGCCCAGGGCCGCTGCGCCGAACCAGACCAGGGTGGCGGCGTTCATCCCGACCACGCCGGCCATGGCCCCGGCCTTGCCGCGCTGGACGCCGTTGGCGACCGAGAAGACATTGGCCGGTCCCGGCGTGACCGCCATGACGGCCATCACCCCCAGGAAGGTGGCGTAGAGATGCGGATCGACGGGAAGGTCCATGCGCCGATCCTGTCGGACCGGCCTGGCCCGCGGTCAAGCTGTCAGTCGGCGCGCGCGGGCGCCGTGGCGGCGGTTGGGGCGGGGGCGGCGGTCGCCACGGCCACCGCGACGGTGTCCGCGTCCTGGTCATCGAGACCGATGTCGATCTCGCCGCCGGTCGCCGCGTCGATCGAGTCCAGCGCTTCACCCAGGGCGTATTCGGCGACCAGTCCGTAGGTGGCCATATGCTCGGGGTCGTTCGAAGCCCAGGCGCCGTTGGCGGCGACGCCGGTCGCGGCCTGCAGGGCGCCGGACTCGTTCACCTCGCCCATGGCCTCCTCGATGATGCCGCCGATGTCCACGTCGGCGAGGGCCGCGCCGGCGATGGCGCCAGCGTGTTCGGTGACGATGGCGGTGAAGGCGGTGACGTCCGGCTCATACTCGGCCCAGAGGGCGGCGATCCGGGTCTTCTTCTCGAGCTCGCCGAGCGCGTCATCATCCGAAATGGCGTCGGCCCGTTCACCGAAGGCCTCCATCCGGGCCTCCAGTCGTTCGGCGGCGGCCTCGATGGCGGCCTCAGCCGCGTCGCTGGACGCTTCGGACGCAGCGGTTTGCGGGTCGGCCGCGACCGCCGCCGAGATCGGCAGGACGGCGAGGGCGGCGGCGAGGGAGAGGGCCTTGATCATCGAACGGCTCCGGCGAAGGGCAGGACGGGAAGGTCCGCCCAACGCCGGTCCAGCTCAAGTGAAATCGCGGTAAGGCTTATTCGCCGTCCGCGTCCTCACCCTTGATCAGCGCCTCGGCGATCTGGGCCGGAACCATGGCGCCGACCATGGAGGAGGCCTGGGCGGCTTCTTCCGGCGAGGCGCCCTCGGAGGAGGCCTTGTAAAGGATCAGGGCCTGGATCGACTGGGTCAGTTCATCAATGGTGGCCTGATGCGGGACGAGCAGGGCCCGGATGCGGGTTTCCTTGTCCGCGTCCGACAGGGCGGCGTCGGCGCGGATGGCGTCGGCCTGCGGTTTCAGCGTGGCCATCAGGGGTTCGATCGCCTCGGCGGCGGTCTGCACCCGCGCGGTCAGGGCGACTTCCTCCGCGGTCGGCTCGGCGGGCGCGGCCGGCGCCGCCGGGGCGGCGGGCGGGGCGACCGGCGCAGCCTGTTGGGCGAGGGCGGGGCTGGACAGGGCCAGAAGGGCGGAGGTCGCCAGAACGAGGCGCAGGGTCATCGGCATTCCGATCAATACAAAAAGGCCACGGCGGCCGGGCGGGCCACCGTGGCGCATTTCAGCATCGGGTGCGAGCCGCTTTTGCGGCCCAGCTTTGAGTCCGAGCCTAGCCGTTGTCGCGCGCGTTGCGCTTGCCCAGCACGCGCAGACGCAGGGCGTTCAGCTTGATGAAGCCCTCGGCGTCGTGGTGGTCGTAGGCCTGGACGCCTTCCTCGAAGGTGACCAGATCCTGATCGTACAGGCTCTGCTCGCTCTCGCGGCCGATGACCGTGGCGTTGCCCTTGTAGAGCTTGACCCGGACCGTGCCGGAGACCTTCTGCTGCGAGTAGTCGATGGCGGCCTGCAGCATCTCGCGCTCGGGCGAGAACCAGAAGCCGTTGTAGACGAGGTGGGCGTATTTCACCGCCAGTTCGTCCTTCAGGTGCATGGCGCCGCGGTCCAGGGTGATGGACTCGATGCCGCGGTGGGCGGCCAGCAGGATGGTCCCGCCCGGGGTCTCATAGACGCCGCGCGACTTCATGCCGACGAAGCGGTTCTCGACCAGGTCCAGACGGCCGATGCCGTTGTCGTGGCCGTACTGGTTCAGGGCGGTCAGGATGGTGGCGGGGCTCATGGCCTCGCCGTTGATCGAGACGGCGTCGCCCTTCTCGAAGCCGATGGTGATGACGGTGGCCTGATCGGGCGCGTCTTCCGGCGAGATGGTGCGCTGGTGGACGAACTCGGGGGCCTCGACGGCCGGATCCTCGAGGACCTTACCTTCCGACGACGAGTGCAGCAGGTTGGCGTCGACCGAGAAGGGGGCCTCGCCGCGCTTGTCCTTGGCGATCGGGATCTGGTGCCGCTCGGCGAAGTCCAGCAGGGCCTCGCGCGACTTGAACTCCCACTCACGCCAGGGGGCGATCACGCGGATGTCGGGCTCCAGGCCATAGTAGCCCAGCTCGAAGCGGACCTGGTCGTTCCCCTTGCCGGTGGCGCCGTGGCAGACGGCGTCGGCGCCGAGCTGGCGGGCGATCTCGATCTGGCGCTTGGCGATCAGCGGCCGGGCGATCGAGGTGCCGAGCAGGTACTGGCCCTCATAGACGGTGTTGGCGCGGAACATCGGGAAGACGAAGTCGCGCACGAACTCCTCGCGCAGGTCGTCGATGAAGATGTTCTCGGGCTTGATGCCCATCTTCAGCGCCTTCTCTCGCGCCGGGGCCAGTTCCTCGCCCTGGCCCAGGTCGGCGGTGAAGGTGATGACCTCGGCGTTGTACTCGGTCTGCAGCCATTTCAGGATGATCGAGGTGTCCAGGCCGCCGGAGTAGGCGAGCACGACCTTCTTGACGGGCTTCTTCGAGGCGTCGGACGACATGGGCATGATCCTTCGACGAACGCGGGGAGGCGTTCCTTGTATTTTGCGCGCTTAAAGGGCCTGACGCCCTGCGATGCAAGGGCGGGATTGGGGCAGGGGCCGTCTTGGTCGGATTATTCCCTGTCGCAGGGCGACGTCTTCCAATTCCCCGATTATCCGTCGCTGAATTCTCCTGTGGATTGTGTGCGATTTTCCTGACGTTTCGTTCCGGCACAGGCGGACCCTATCTCTCTGACAAGACTGCAGAATGTGCAGGGATCGACGTTCGCCGGGTAAGATTCGGTCAATGTCTCGGAAGGGGGGCCTTAAGCATTCGCGCGCAAGGTAGGGTCGTGATCCCCAACCGCGCCCCGTCCCCGGTCGAAAAGCTGGCGCTCGCCGTCGTGCACCAGCCTGAACGCGCCACACCCGCGCCCGCCGGTGCGCGCGAGGACGCCCTGCGTTTCCTGCTGCAGACCGCCGCCGACGCCGGAGTGACCGTGGTGGCGACCCGCCCGGACGGGGACGGCGAACGTCTGCTGGGTCAGGCCTGGCCCTTCCCCTCGCCCTTCCGCGTGACCGTCCGCACCGTCTCAATCGAGGAGGGCGTCGATCGTGTCGAGGCCCGCGCCCGCCGTTCGCTGGAGCGGATGGGCCTGCCGCGCGGCGATACGCTTCTGGCCTCGCGCGCGTCCGACCTGGTCGGGGCCGAGGGCCGCGCCCTGTGGGACCGGATGCAGGCGCTCAAGGATCGCGGCCTGTTCCGCCGCATCGGTTTCTGCGCCACCGTCGATGACGGTCCGGCCCTGCTGGCGCGTCGCTTCCAGCCGGACGTGGTGCAACTGCCCTGCAGTCTGCTGGACCAGCGGGTGCATCGCACCGGCGCGCTGGACGAGATCGCCGCCCTGGGCGTCGATCTGCATGTGTCGTCGGTGTTCGCGGGCGGGGTGCTGTTCATGAGCGGCGACGCCCTGCCGCCGGAGCTGGCGCACCACGCGCCGCAGCTGTCGCGCATCCGCCGTCGTCTGGCCGAGGCCCGCGTCGATCCGATGCAGGCGACGCTGGCCTATACCCTCAGTCTGCCGCAGGTGTCGGCGGTGATCGCCAGCGCGGCCTCCGCCGCCGAGATCCGCGCCGTCCTGGCCGCCGCCCATGCGCCGGCGCCGGCGCTGGACTGGGAGAAGCTGCAGCTCGAGCACCCGGCCGCCGGAGCGGCCGGGCTTCGCGCCCGGATCAGTAGCGCAGCCTGATCCCGACGTAGCCGGAGCGACCCGGCTCGCCGTAACCCAGCACCTGCTGGTAGTGCTCATCGGCCAGATTCTCGACGCGCGCCGTCAGGGTGACGTTGTTCGTCAGCGCATAGGCGGCGTTGACGTTGGCGGTGATGAAGCCGTCGCGGATGGCGGCGGTCGCCGAGTTGCTGTCCCGCTCGTCACCTTCCGCTCGCACCGTCAGCGCGCCCGAAAGGCGGTCGCCGGTCCAGCCGAGGGTGGCTGAGCCCGCGTGTTCCGCGATCCGCGCCAGGCGGATGCCGGTGGTCTCGTTTTCGGCGTCGGTCCAGGCATAGGCGAGGGTCAGGTCGAAGCCGCCGCCCAGCAGGGCCTGGCCTTCCAGCTCCACCCCGTCGGTCGCGGTCCGGGCGATGTTGATGTAGCGCCCGGCGTCCCAGGTGATCTGATCCTTGACCTTCAGACGATACAGGGTGGCGCGACCGCTGATGCGGTTGTCGGCAGAAATCCAGCCCAGGGCGATCTCGGCGCTTTCCGCCTCTTCCGGGCGCAGCTCCGGCCAGGGCTGGGGCGCCGAACAGAAGTCGCACACCGCCTGGCTGACCGAGGGGGTCTTGAAGCCCGTGCCCACGGCGCCCGACAGGGTGAAGCCATAGTCCATCGCCCAGGCCGCCGAGACGCGGCCGGTCGTGGCCGAGCCGAAGTCGGTGTCATCGTAACGCAGGCCGCCGGTCAGGTTCAGGCGACCGGCGTCGTACTGGGCCACACCGAAGACGGAGGTAGTCGCCAGGTCACGTTCGACGCCCGACGACAGGGCGCCGGAGGATTCATCCCGCTCGGCCCCGAAGGCGTAGGTCACGGCCTCGGCCTTGCCGTCGGCTTGCCAGCGCCAGACCTGGCGGTCGCCGCTGTAGGTCGAGCCGAAGCCGCCGCTGACCAGGGTGCGCTCGATGTCGCTGGCGGACAGGCTGAACTGGTGGGTCAGGCCGAAGGCTTCGGCGGTGACGCGGCCGACGCCGGACCACTGCTCGCTCTGATGGGTGTCGAGCGCATCGCCGAAGGCGTAGGTCGGCGGGGCGTAGCCGTCCATGTCGCCTTCGGAATCGGTCCAGCGGAGCGAGCCGTCGACGCGGACGGACGGGCTGAAGGCGTAGCGGCCCTTGGCGCCGATGACGGTGTTGGTGAAGCCGTCCTTCTCGGGGTTGCCGTCCTTCTCGTCGGCGGCGGAGATGCCGTCGGTGTCGAAATGCGAAACCCAGGCGCCGAAGGCGTACTGCTCGGTCGCCACGCCCGCGGCCAGCCGGCCCCGTGCGGTGTTGAAGCTGCCGGCCTCGGCGTCGGCGCTGAAGCCGTCCAGTTCGCGGGTGGTGAAGGCGATCACCCCGCCGATGGCGTCCGAACCCCACAGCGAGGACTGCGGCCCGGACAGCACCTCGATCCGGTCGATGTCCGAAAGGTCGAAGCCGGCGAAGTTGAAGGCGCCGTCGATGTCGGCGGTGTCGTTGACGGATGCGCCGTCGACCAGCACCAGGGTCTTGCCCTGATGGGCGCCGCGGATGCGGACCTGTGCGACGCCGCCGAAGGCGCCCGAGCGAGCCACGGACAGGCCGGGCACGTCGGCCAGGATGTCGGCGGCAAAGACCGCGCCGCGCTGTTCAATCGTGTCGGCGTCGATGACGCGGGCGCCGGGGGTGTCGGCGACGACGGCCGGGATGCGGGTGGCGGTGACCACCACTTCCTCCAGCTCGTTCGCTTGCTGGGCGAAGGCGGGGGCGGCGAGGGCGGCGGTCAGGGCCGCCGTGGACAGAAGAATGGAGCGCTTCATTGAGCGAGGACCCCTTCGGCCCCGCGAAGACGCGCGTGGGGCCATCATGAGCGAGCCGATCCGCCGGGCCTGACAGGTCCGGACGGCGCAAGATCGGGTCGCTGCGACGGAAGTCCCCGCGCCTCTGTCTGGTCCCGGACAGGAGCGAGCGACGGTGGCGGCCAGGTCTCCTGGCTTGCGGGTCAACACGCGCGGCCCTCGCCTTCCCGATCCGAAGACCAGTGGCGCCGGAGCGAACCCCGGACGGACAGCGCATTCGCCGCCTACAGTTGCGGGCACAGCCGCGGTGTCTGACCGCGTTCCCTTAACCGCCGACGCGGCTTGTCGCAGCGCGGCGCCGCTTGTGCAAGACAGGCGGATCACGCTTGAGAGGACGGCCCCGATCCGTCACCCTGCCGCCACGCATGAACGCTCCCCTCGCCCACCCGCCGCAAACCGACGCCGTTCCCTCGCTGGAGGGGGCGACGCCCTTCATGGCGCAGTATCTGACGGCCAAGGCCGGGCAGCCGGACGCCATTCTGTTCTTCAGGATGGGCGACTTCTACGAGCTGTTCTTCAAGGACGCCGAGATCGCGGCGGCGGCGCTGGGCATCACCCTGACCAAGCGGGGCAAGCATCAGGGCGAGGACATTCCGATGGCCGGCGTGCCGGTGCATGCGCTGGACGGCTATCTGGCGCGGCTGATCCGGCAGGGGTTCAAGGCGGCGATCTGCGAACAGCTGGAAGACCCGGCCGAGGCCAAGAAGCGCGGCGGCAAGGCGGTGGTGCATCGCGGCGTCGTGCGGGTGGTCACCCCCGGCACCCTGACCGAGGACAGCCTGCTGGACGCGCGCGGCGCCAACCGGCTGGCCGCCGTGGCGGTGCGCAAGGGCCGGGCGGCGGTGGCGGTGGTCGAACTGGCCGGCGGACTGGTCGATGTGGTCGCCTGTTCGCTGGAGGATCTGGGCGCGACCCTGGCCTCGTTCCGCCCGTCCGAGGTGCTGGTCCCGGACCGCCTGTTCTCGGACGAGGAGACGAAGGACGCGTTGAACAGCTCCGGCGGCGTGGTTCAGGCCCTGCCGCAGGCGCTGGCCGAGCCGGTCGGCGCCAAGGTGCGGGTCGAGCGGCTGTATGGCGTCGCCTCGCTGGACGGCTTCGGCGCCTTCGAGGAGGCCGAGGTTTCGGCGCTCGGTCTGATCGCCGCCTATCTGGAGACGACGCAGGCGGGCAAGATCCCGGCCCTGACGCCGCCGCGCCGCTCGGGCGACACCGGCTTTCTGGCCATCGATCCGGCGACCCGGCTGAGCCTTGAGCTCGACCGCACCCAGCGCGGCGAACGCGAAGGCTCGCTGCTGGCCTGTATCGACCGGACGGTGACCTCGGGCGGGGCGCGGGCGCGGGCCGAGCGGATCGCCCGACCGCTGCGCGATCCCATCTCCATCAATCATGGACTCGATGCGGTCGAATGGCTGCTGGAGCGTCGTGACCTGCGCCGCGATCTGCGCGACGGGCTGAAGGCGTCGTCCGACGTGGCGCGGGCCGTGTCGCGGCTGGCGCTGGGCCGGGGCGGACCGCGCGATCTGGCCTCCATCCGCAACGGCCTGTCCATCGCCGAGGGCATCGCAGGCCTGTTCCCGCCGGTGGCCGATCCCCTGACCGGACCGCCGCCGCGCATCGCCGCCTGCATTGACCGGATGACCCTGTCGCCGGACCTCGGGCGGCTGCTGGCCGATCTGGGCGCGGGACTGGTGCTGGAGCCGCCGCATCTGGCGCGTGACGGCGGCTTCGTGAACCCCGACTTCCGGCCCGAACTGGACGAGGCCCGCCGTCTGCGCGACGACAGCCGCCGGGTCGTGGCCGATCTGGAGGCGCGCGCCGTCGCCGAGTCCGGCGTGGCCTTCAAGATCAAGCACAACGCCGTGCTGGGCTATTTCCTCGAGACCAGCGCCAAGGCCGCCGAGCCCCTGCTGCGCCCGACGGAAGAAAGCCCCTTCATCCACCGTCAGACCCTGGCCAATCAGGTCCGCTTCACGACGGTGGAACTGTCCGAGCTGGACGCCAAGATCAGTCAGGCCGGGCATCGGGCGCTGGCCATCGAGGGCGAGACGTTCGAGATCTGGCGGCGCACGGTCCAGTCGCTGTCGCAGCCCCTGCAGGCCGTGGCCGAGGCGCTGGCCGAGCTGGACGCCCACGGGGCGCTGGCCGAGTGGGCCGAGGAGGTGGGCGCGGTCCGTCCCTCGGTGGACGACACCCTGTGCTTCGAGATCACCGCCGGGCGTCACCCGGTGGTCGAGGCGGCGGTGAAGGCGGCGGGCGATCCCTATACGCCGAACGACTGTCGTCTGGACGGGGCGGGTCAGGGCTGTGCGCGGCTGAGCATCGTCACCGGGCCGAACATGGCCGGCAAGTCGACCTTCCTGCGCCAGAACGCCCTGCTGGTGGTGCTGGCACAGGCCGGCGCCTTCGTGCCCGCCAAGGCCATGCGGCTGGGCGTCGTCGACCGGCTGTTCAGCCGCGTCGGCGCGGGCGACGATCTGGCCCGGGGGCGGTCCACCTTCATGATGGAGATGGTCGAGACCGCCGCCATCCTGACCCAGGCCACGGACCGTTCGTTCGTGGTGCTGGACGAGATCGGTCGGGGCACCGCCACCTATGACGGTCTGGCCATCGCCTGGGCGACGGCGGAGGCCCTGCACGACCGCAACCGCGCCCGGACCCTGTTCGCCACCCACTATCATGAGCTGGCCAGTCTGGAGACGCGGCTGGCCCACGTCTGCAACCTGTCCATGAAGGCCAAGGAGTGGAACGGCGAGCTGATCTTCCTGCATGAGGCCGCGCCGGGCGCCGCCGACCGTTCCTATGGCGTGCAGGTGGCCAAGCTGGCCGGGGTGCCGGGACCGGTGGTGGCCCGCGCCCGCGAGGTGCTGGACCGTCTGGAAAGCGACAAGGCCGCCGGCGCCAATCTGAACGACCTGCCGCTGTTCGCGGTGCAGGAGCCGCCCGCGCCGGAGCCGGTTCGGTCCTCGGCTGTCGATGACGCCCTGCAGGGCATCGAGCCGGATGAACTGACCCCGCGCGAGGCGCTGGAGGCCCTGTACCGGCTCAAGGGGCTGGCGCAAGGATCGGCAAAGGGAACGGCGGGCCGGTGACCGACACCCTCGACGCGCGGCTGGCGGAGACGGCCGGGGCGTCGGACGTGCGCAAGGCCGTGGCCGCCATCCTGCGCGAAAGCTGGGACGCCGGGCGGGCGAAGGCGGCGCGACGGCTGGAGGCCGGGGGCGAGGGAGTCGAGGTGGCGCGGCTGTATTCGGACGCCGCCGACGACATGCTGACCGCCCTGTGGCGGTTCACGACGGAGACCCTGTATCCGGCGCCCAATCCGACCGAGGCCGAGCGGCTGAGCCTGATCGCCGTGGGCGGCTATGGCCGGGGCGTGCTGGCGCCGTTCTCCGATCTGGACCTGCTGTTCCTGCGCCCGTGGAAGTCGATCCCGCGTTCCGAGCAGGTGATCGAGTTCATGCTCTATGTCCTGTGGGATCTCGGCGTGAAGGTCGGGCAGGCGGCGCGGTCGGTGGACGAGAGCCTGTCGCTGGCCAAGACCGACATGACCGTCCGCACGGCCCTGCTGGAGGCCCGGCCTCTGGTCGGCGACCAGGCGTTGGCGGAGGATTTCATCGCCCGCTTCCAGGCCTTCGTGCTGAAGGCCGATCCGAGGCCCTTCATCGCGGCCAAGCTGGAGGAGCGGAACGTCCGCCACCAGAAGACCGGCGCGGTCCGCTATCGGGTCGAGCCCAATGTGAAGGACGGCAAGGGCGGACTGCGCGACCTGAATACCCTGTTCTGGATTGCCCGCTCGCTGGCGCCGGACAGCCCGCTGGGCGCGCGGGTGATGGACGATCTGCTGACTTCGCGCGAGCGGCGGACGTTCGAGGAATCGTTCGATTTCCTGTGGCGCACGCGGGCGCATCTGCATCTGCTGGCGGGCCGGGCCGAGGAGAAGCTGACCTTCGACCTGCAGCCCGAGGTGGCCCGCCGCATGGGCTGGCAGGGGCGGGGGGACGAGCCCGCCGTCGAGCGGTTCATGCGCCGCTATTTCCTTGTCGCCCGCGACGTCGGCGCCCTGACCCGCGCCACTTCGGCCAAGCTGGAGGCGCGCCACCAGAAGCGGGCGATGAGCCTGTCGCGCCTGATCCCCGGCCGGAAGAAGAACCTCGGCGTCGAGGGCTTTGTCGAGGTCGCGGGGCGGCTCTCGGTGACCGGGCCGGAGGTGTTTTCGGACGATCCGACCAGGCTGCTGACGCTTTTCCGCACGGCGGACGAGCACGATCTGGACCTGCACCCGGACGCCTTCTCGGCGGTGACGCGGTCGCTGTCGCTGTCGCTGGTGACGCCGTCGCTGAGACGGGATGCGGAGGCGACGCGCGCCTTCCTCGACATCCTGACCGGGCACCGGCCCTACCGGGTGCTGACCCTGATGAACGAGACCGGGCTGCTGGGCCGGTTCCTGCCCGAATGGGGGCGGATCGTCGGCCAGACCCAGTTCAACATGTACCACGCCTATACGGTCGACGAGCACACCCTGCAGGCCATCGGCATCATCAACGACATCCAGCGCGGCAAGCTGGGCGACGACCATCCGGTGGCGACCGAGATCGTCCACCGGATCGACGATTTCGAGGCCCTGATGCTGGCCATGCTGCTGCACGACGTGGGCAAGGGCGGCGACCGGGGGCAGCTGGAGGACGGCGCCTTCGCCGCGCGGCGGGCCTGCGACCGGCTGGGGCTCGACCCGCGCAGGATCGAGTTCGTGGTCTGGCTGGTGCGCAACCATCTGGCGCTGAGCGACTATGCCCAGAAGCGCGACGTGTCCGACCCGGCGACGGTGCGGGCCTTCGCCGGACTGGTCGGCGATCCGGAGCGGCTGCGGACGCTGCTGGTGCTGACTGTGGCCGATGTGCGGGCGGTGGGGCCGGGGGTGTGGAACGGCTGGAAGGGCCAGCTGATGCGCGAGCTCTACCAGCGCACCGAGGCGGTGTTCCGGGGCGAGGACGTGACCCGCGCCGATCCGCTGGCGGACTTCCCCGATCTGGTCCAGCGCGCCGCCCGCTCGGGCGCGGCGGCCAGCGTGGTGACCGGGCGCGAGACGGACGAGGGCGCGACGCCGCTGGCGGCGGCCCGGATCGCGGTGGCGGCCAAGGACCGGCCCGGCCTGTTCGCCGATCTGGCGGGGGCGCTGGCGGCGGGCGGGGCCGACGTGGTCGGGGCGCGGGTGGCGACGGCGGAGGACGGCACGGCGCTGGATGTGTTCGAGCTTCAGGACGGCTCGGGCGCGCCCTATGGCCAGGCGGAGCCGCGCCGTCTGACGCGGCTGGTCTCGGCGCTGGAGGCGGCGGCGCGCGGCAAGGGCGTCGGCGCGCCGCCGGAGCCCCAGCCCAACCCCCGCCGCGCGGCCTTCGACGTGCGGCCGGTGGCCCTGATCGATCTGGACGAAAGCCCGGAGGCGGCGGTGATCGAACTGTCGGGCGCCGACCGTCCCGGCCTGCTGGCGGAGCTGTCGCGGGTGCTGGCCGACCACGGCCTGTCGATCCGCTCGGCCCATATCGCCGGCTTCGGCGAGCGGGCGGTGGACAGCTTCTATGTCACCGATGCGAACGGGAAACGCCCGAAGGCCGGGCCGAAGCTGGAGCGTCTGAGGGAGGCGCTGGAGGCGGTGCTGGATCGTCGCGACGCCAACGGACGCTCGGTGTCCGCCCCGGTCCGCGCCAGCCTGCGCGACGTGTCCGAGTTCGGACGGAAACGGCCCGTATCGCCCCGGACGGAAGCGCGCTAATCCAGACCGCTCACGCCCCTTTCGAGTTCCCCATGAGCCTCGCCCGTAACACCCTGGTGCAAGCGACCCTGACGCTGGGGAGCCGGATCCTCGGCTTCGCCCGCGATCTGGCCCTGTCGGCGCGGTTCGGTCAGGGACCGATGATGGACGTCTGGGCGACGTGCCTGATGTTGCCCAACCTGTTCCGCCGTCTGTTCGCCGAAGGGGCCTTCGCCCAGGCCTTCGTGCCGGTCTATGGCGGGGTCAGGGCGCGGGAGGGCGACGAGGCGGCGGCCGTCACGGCGTCCGAGGCGCTCAGCTTCATGTTCGCGGTGGTGGCGGGGTTCTGCATCGTCCTGCAGATCCTGATGCCCTGGATCATGCCCTGGCTGCTGTCGGCCTGGCGCGACGATGCGGCGGTGATGCGGACGGCGGTGATCGCCACCCAGCTGGCCATGCCCTATCTCGCCTGCATGACCATCGCCTCCCTGCTGTCGGGGGTGCTGAACACCGGCGGTCGGTTCGCCCTGTCCGCGGCCGTGCCGGTCTTTCTGAACATCTGCACCCTCGTGCCCCTGCTGGCGCCGAGCGTGATGCCGATCAGCCAGCCGACCACCCTGCTGGCGGCGGCGGCGGCGGTGACGGTCTCGGGCCTGATCCAGGCCGGGCTGCTGTGGTGGGGCGTACGCCGTCTGGGCGTGACCCTGAAGCTGGGCGTGCCGCGTCTGACGCCGAACGTGAAGCGGGCGCTGGCGCTGGCCGTGCCGGGCGCGCTGGCGGGCGGCGCCATGCAGATCAACTCGGTGGTCAGCCAGGTCCTGACCGGGACCGACGAGGGCGCCCGTTCGGTGCTCTACAACGCCGACCGCCTGTACCAGCTGCCGCTCGGCCTGGTGGGGGTGGCCATCGGCCTGGCGCTGGTGCCGCGCCTGACGCGGGCCTTCGTTCAGGGCGACCATGAGGGCGGCCGCAAGACGCTGGACGACGGCATCACCCTGGCCATGGCCTTCACCCTGCCGGCGGCGGTGGCCCTGTTCGTCATTCCCTTCTTCATCATCGACGCCACCGTGACCCGTGGGGCCTTCACCAGCGCCGACGCCGCCCGCACCGCCGACGTGCTGCGCCAGTTCGCCTGGGGCGTGCCGGCCTTCGTCCTGGCCAAGGTGCTGACCCCGCCCTTCTTCGCCCGCGAGGACACGCGCCGTCCCATGATCTTCGCCGTCTCGGCGGTCGTGTTCACCGTGGTGGTCGGATCGGCCCTGTTCTTCTGGCTGTCGTCGCAGGGCATGGACGGCGTGCTGGGCCTGGCCGTGGCGACCAGCCTGTCGGCCTGGCTGAACGTGGCTCTGCTGGGCGGGACGCTGATCCGCGAGAAGGCCTGGCACGCCTCGACCGCCTTCGTCTCACGCATCTCCCGCGTGCTGCTGGCCAGCGGGGTGATGGCGGCGGCCCTGCTGGCGGCGGGGATCGGCTACGAGACCCTGAGCCGGGTCTTCCTCGCCAAGGAGGTCGCCGTGCTGGTCGTGGCCGGCGTGGGCGCGGCGCTGTACGGCGCCTGTCTGCTGCTGTTCCGGGCGGTCAGCCTCCGCGAACTGAAGGCGGTGCTGCGGCGCGAGCCGGGCGCCTCCATCTCCTCCGGTCTGGACTGACCGCGAGCGAGGCGATAAGCGCGAAGGCATGACGATTTCCGGATCGACCTTCGCCGCCCGTCGATGGCGCCGCTGAACCGTTCCAGCACCTTGCCGTGCGTGCGTCCGCGCGCCTGATCCAGATTTCTTCCCGAGTATCCGACCATGACCGATTCCACCCCGGCCCCGACGTCTCAGGCGCCCGCCTATGACGGCCCGCGCCGCATCCTGTCCGGCATCCAGGCTTCCGGCGCCCTGCACCTGGGCAACTACCTCGGCGCCCTGAAGCGCTTCACCCAGCTGCAGGACACGGGCGCGCCCTGCTTCCTGTTCGTGGCTGACCTGCACGCCATCACCGTCTGGCAGGACCCGGCCCTGCTGACCGCCCAGACGCGCGAGATCGCCGCCGCCTATCTGGCCTCGGGGCTGGACCCGGCGAAGTCGGTGATCTTCCCGCAGTCGGCCGTGCGCGCCCACACCGAACTGGCCTGGATGTTCAACTGCGTCGCCCGCCTCGGCTGGCTCGACCGGATGACCCAGTTCAAGGAGAAGTCGGGCAAGCACAAGGA
>JAVHYH010000292.1 GCA_031119155.1 Brevundimonas sp. | reverse complement strand
AGCTTGGTGCCCTTGGCGTATTTGGCGAAGCTTTCGGCGACCTGGTCGGCCAGTTCGCGGGTCGGGGCCAGCACCAGGGCGCGCGGCATGCGGGCGCGGGCGCGGCCGGCGGCGAGGCGATCGACCATCGGCAGGGTGAAGGCGGCGGTCTTGCCGGTGCCGGTCTGGGCGATGCCCAGCACGTCGCGACCGGCGAGGGCGACCGGAATGGCCTGGGCCTGGATGGGGGTGGCGGTCGTATAGCCGGTGTCGGCGACCGCTTGCAGGGTCGTGGGCGAGAGGCCCAGTTGCGAAAATTCAGTCATGGGTCCTTGGGACTATGGAAGGACGCCCCGCGCATCGGGCCGTCGTGCGATGTCTCGGAACCGCCCTGTGCCGTGGGCGAGCGGGCGGCGCGAATTCGCCAATCCTGTCCCGTAACGTGGGCCGCATATAGAAGCCCCCACGCGATAGTCAACTATTCGTGTCACATCGTTCGGGGGTTGGCAGCGCCTAACAGATTGTTAATAGTGCCCTCGCCTTGGGAAGGGTCTTAGTGAGGGTATCTGCATGTTGCGTGCGCTTGCCGTAGCGACCGTTGCGGTCGTCTGTCTCGCCGCCGGTCCGGGCCGGGCCGATATGAACGCCGCCTTCGGCAATACTGTTCTGTCGCGCTACCCCGACGGCGGGTGGGTCAAACACTGGTTCAACGCGGACGGCAGCTACAACGCCCAGTTCTCGGACGGTCGCCGTCTGGCGGCGCGCTGGAGCGTGCAGGGCGAGCGGGTCTGCCTGACCAATATGCGTCCCAACATGCTGATCCCGCGCTTCTGCACGGCGATGATCGAAGCCGATATCGGCGATTCCTGGCACTCGCGTGATCCGCTGGGTCGCCGGGTCCAGAACGTGCTGGTCGCCGGTCGCCAGTAGGCCGGACGGGCCTCAGTCCAGAACCTTGCGCCTGTAGACCTTCAGGAACACCCGACCGCGCGCACCGCCGGACGGCAGGGATGCATTGTCGGCCGGTCCGAACCGCACCACGCCGTTGAAACCCTCGCGGGCGGCTTGCATGCCGGGGTCGGTCACCGCATCGACCGGCGTAGCCACGCCCTGTCCCTGACCGCCGTGGCGCACCAGAACCGCGCCCGTCGCGGGCTCGATGCGGAAATGCAGCAGCTCGTTCACGGCGCTGACGCCCTGGATGTGTTCGTCCAGCCAGAAGCGCCGGTCGATCTCGAAGACGGGGTTTTCGAGGCTGAGCTGCAGGGCGAACTCCATGGCGTTGCCCTGTCCGGTTTCGGCGCTCAGCGGCGACATCAGGTAGAGGGAGGCCGCCGTGCGCTGCGGGTCATAGTCCTTCTGGCCCTTCGGCTGGCCGTCAGGCCCGATTTCCGGCGCGATGAAGTCGATCAGCCGGTTGTCGGCGGTCTTGGTATAGGCGGCCGGGAAACGGACGCCCGAGGCGGTCTCGTTGCGGCGCTCGTGCAGGCGCACCTGCTGGCCCCGCACGGTGGCGATCACGTCCAGCACATAGTTGGTGTTCGCGGTCTGCTTGTCCTTCAGCCTGGTCACGACATTGTCCGGCGCCCGGATGGCGTCCAGCCGCACATCCACATCGACCCGCCAGTCCCCGAACAGGAAGCGCCGCAGGTTCTGGTAGCCCTCCTCGGAGTTGACCATGCCCAGCGGGCCGCCGTGGGCGCGCGCGATGTAGGCGCGGGGCGAGTGCCGCCGTTGCGGGCCTGAATCATCGACGGTGTAGGCGTTGCTGCACATCACCAGCCCGTCGCTGAGCTCGCCGGTCAGATGCTTGCTGGGCTGGTCGAAATCCTTCCAGTTGGTCCCGATGATGCAGAAGGTGCGATCCACCTCCAGCGCGCCGTCCAGATCGCGGGCCTCCTTCGGCTGGCCCTTGGGGCCGTCGCCCAGACCCAGGTAGCCGCGGATGACCTTGCGATTGAAGTTGCGGGTCTGGAGCACGGAGATAGGCCCGAGGTCCGGCACGTTCTGGCCGAGAAACTCGATGCCGTTGTGGGGCGTGCCGTAAGTGAACAGGCTGGCGACCAGCGAACCGGACCTGAGGTCCAGCGCCGGATCACCGACGTAGGGTTCCTGACGGCAGATCTTCTGCAGATAGGATCGTGCGACCAGTCCGCCCTGCGAATGGGCCACCAGATGGACCTTGAACGCCCTGCGGGCCGCCGCGTCCGCTCCGCAGACCTTGTCGCGGATTTTCAGAATCTGGCGCCGCAGGTCGAGGGCGTAGTCCTCCAGCGGCAGGCGTTCACCGTCGTAGGTGGAGGAGGCGAGGTCATAGTAGCGGTGCAGCCAGATCGACCTCCAGTCGACCCGCTCGTCCGTCTCGTAGCCGGGCAGGTTGGAGCGGTAGCTGGGATCGTAGCCGTGATCCTTCATCAGCCGGACGACGACCGACTCGAAGAAGAAGGGGCGGATGGCGCCGTTCGAATCCTGTCGGGTCTTGGTGGAGCCCTGCTCGAAGCCAAGGAAGGCCTGATCGACTGCCCCCTCGATATCGGACTTCGACGCCGCGAATCCGCGGATCAGGACGATCGGAAACCAGGGCGCTTGCATGGCGTCGCTCCGCACAACCTTGTCGCGAGCATAGCCTGAATGTGTGACGACAGGAACGGCGCCGCTGTCAGGGCAGGGCGCAAAAGCAAACGGCCGCTCCCGAAGGGGCGGCCGTGTTGTTTTCATCGCTGACGATGGAGGGAAACGAGGTGCGCCACTTTCGTGAGAAAGTGGCGCGAGTGACGGGGCTCGAACCCGCGACCTCCGGCGTGACAGGCCGGCACTCTAACCAACTGAGCTACACCCGCGTTTCCCGGCCGAAGCGCTGGTGCGCCGCGGCGAGGGGCGTCGTTTAGGCGGGGCCGCCTTCCGCTGTCAAGCGCGGCCCCCAAGGAAATCGTCGATCAGCGCGCGGGAGCCGTCGATGCGACCCCCGGACCGGCCACCGCGGCGGCTTCCGGCGGCGCGACGGGGCCCGTGATTCCGCCGTCGACCGGCAGTTCGGCGGCGATGGCGGGCGGGGGCGGGGAGTAGTGCACGCCGACGCCCGGCCCCAGCGGCAGGTCCAGCGCCACCCAGGCCGCGACCATCAGC
>JAVHYH010000053.1 GCA_031119155.1 Brevundimonas sp. | reverse complement strand
TCGACCATCTTCTTGGCGTCGGCGAACAGCATCATGGTGTTGTCGCGGAAGAAGAGCTCGTTCTCGACGCCCGCATAGCCCGCCGCCATGCCGCGCTTGATGAACAGGACGGTGCCCGCCTTCTCCACGTCGAGGATCGGCATGCCGTAGATGGCGCTGGTCGGATCGGTCTTGGCGGCCGGGTTGGTCACGTCGTTGGCGCCGATGACGAAGGCGACGTCGCAGCTGCCGAACTCGCTGTTGATGTCCTCCAGCTCGAAGACCTCGTCATAGGGGACATTCGCTTCCGCAAGGAGGACGTTCATGTGGCCCGGCATACGGCCCGCGACGGGGTGGATGGCGTATTTCACGTCCACGCCCTCTTCCTTCAGCTTGTCGGCCATCTCACGCAGCGCGTGCTGGGCCTGCGCCACCGCCATGCCGTAGCCCGGCACGATGATGACCTTTGAGGCGTTCTTCATGATGAAGGCCGCGTCGTCCGCGCTGCCCTGCTTGACCGGCCGGGTCTCGACATGACCCCCGGCGCCCGCCGCGGCGGCGTCACCGCCGAACCCGCCCAGGATGACCGAGAAGAAGCTGCGGTTCATGCCCTTGCACATGATGTAGCTCAGGATCGCGCCCGAGCTGCCGACCAGCGCCCCGGTGATGATCAGGGCGATGTTCTCCAGCGTGAAGCCCAGCGCCGCCGCGGCCCAGCCCGAGTAGGAGTTCAGCATCGAGACGACCACCGGCATGTCCGCCCCGCCGATGGGGATGATCAGGGTCGCGCCCAGCACCAGCGCCAGCAGGAAGACGCCCCAGAAGGCCCAGGTCGCCGTGCCGCCGGATCCGATCAGCAGGCCGATCAGCAGGACCAGCGCCAGCGCCAGGGCGATGTTGATCAGGTGCCGCGCGGGCAGCAGGATCGGCGCGCCACTCATGTTGCCGTTCAGCTTGGCGAAGGCGATCACCGAGCCGGTGAAGGTGATGGCGCCGATGGCGACGCCCAGGCTCAGTTCGATGATCGACAGGGTCTTGATGCCGCCGCTGGTGGTGGCGATGCCGAAGCTGTCCGGCGCATAGACCGCGCCCACGGCGACCAGACAGGCGGCCATGCCGACCAGACTGTGGAAGGCCGCGACCAGCTGGGGCATCTGGGTCATCTGCACCCGGCCCGCGATCACCGCGCCCGCGCCGCCGCCGACCACCACCCCGCCGACGATCAGGCCCGCCGTCAGCAGGTCCAGCGCGCCCGAGCTCCACAGGGTCAGCACCGTCACGCCCACGGCCAGCGCCATGCCGATCATGCCGAAGGTGTTGCCCTGACGGCTGGTCTCGGGGCTGGAAAGCCCGCGCAGGCTCAGGATGAACAGGACGCCCGCGACCAGATAGGCCAGCGCCGCGATGGATGCGTTCATGCCATTCCCCCCTTGTTATGTTTCATCGGCCCCTTGGCCGGGCAGGCGGTCCGCGACAGCCGCCACAGCGCCCCCGCCACGAACAGGGGCGACAGCAGGGCCAGCGCCCACTCGATCACGCCCAGCGGTTTCCCCTGCCCGACGAAGCGCAGCAGGATCGACGAGAAGACCAGCACCGTCCCGCAGTCCATCTGGCGCAGGCGGCGGATCGGGTGTTTCTCGATGAAGGACCACGCCCACAGCGCCGCCCCGACCACCAGACCGGTGATCGAGATCCAGAAGACGAAGCTGGCGGCGTCGAGGCTCACGAGGCGGCGGCTCCCGGCTTCGGCTTCTCCTTCTTGCGGTACATGGCCAGCATGCGCCGCGTGACCAGGAAGCCGCCGAAGATGTTGACGCTGGCCAGGGTCACGGCCGCCACGCCCGCCCCCTTGGCGATCCAGCCGTCCCCGCCCGAGGCGACCGCCGCCGCCGCGATCAGGCCGCCGACGATGATGACGCTGGAAATGGCGTTGGTCACGGCCATCAGCGGCGTGTGCAGGGCCGGCGTGACGCTCCAGACCACATAGTAGCCGACGAAGATCGCCAGCACGAAGATGGCGAGGCGGAAGACGGTGGGGTCGACGTGTTCCATTCAGATCACCTTTCGCAGGCGGTTGGAGACGGCGTTGCGGATGGCGCTGACGACGGCGTCGAGATCATCCTCGACCTGTCGGTTCGAAAAGCGAAGCACACTGTAGCCCTGACTTTCCAGCCAGTTGCTGCGCTCCAGATCACGAACCGCGACCTCGGGTCGGTCGTGAACGCCACCATCGACCTCGATCACCAGATCCGCGCGATGACAGGCGAAGTCCGCGACGTAAGGCCCCATCGGCTCCTGCCGCCTGAAGCGGACCGGCAGCTCATGCAGGCGTTCCCACAGTCTCGCTTCTGTCCACGTCGGCTTGGCCCGCAACAGGCGAGCGCGACGAACGGTCTTGCCCGAGTTGGGATCAGACCGCCCGAACCGCGAATAGCCCTCCCCCTCGACGGGGGAGGGTTGGGTGGGGGTGTGCGCGCCGTCGTCTGATGATGAGGCGCATGAGGCGTCGTCGACGAAGCCTTTTGCGCCGTCTTCCGCGAAGCCGGCGCGCGCACCCCCATCCCCGGCCCTTCCCCCATCGAGGGGGAAGGGAGTCGATGTGTCGATCATCCCGCCCTCTCCCGCTTCTGTTCGAGACGGCGATCAATAGACGACAGCAGGTAGGCGAGCCCGCCGAAGAAGGCGACGAGCAGGAAGGCGATGGCGTCGTTCGCTCCATTCCCGAAGGTCGATCCGGACAACTTGGTGACCAACTCGCCCAAGGCGACAATCACGCCCATGCCCCCGGCGATCAGAAACGTAATCGCCCCGACGCCGCCAATGGCAATGCGGACGACCTTGTGCAGAAGACCAAGCGCGCCGTTCATCCCCTCACCCCCTCATGCACCACCGCGCCGCCGCTGGTGACCACGGACGCCTTGAGGATCTCGTCCTCCAGATCGACGGCCAGCCCCCCGTCCTTGACCATCAGTCCCACGAAGGCGACCAGGTTACGGGCGTAGAGGGCCGAGGCGTCCGCCGCGATGCGGCCCGGCAGGTTGGACCAGCCGACGATCTGCACGCCGTTCGGGGTGGTGACCACCTCCCCCAGCTTGGCGCCCTCGACATTGCCGCCATTGTCGATGGCCAGATCGACCAGCACCGAGCCCGCCTTCATCGACGCCACATGCGCCGCCGTGACCAGTCGCGGCGCGGCGCGTCCCGGGATCAGGGCCGTGGTGATGACGATGTCCTGCTTGACGATATGGCTGGCCGTCAGCTCGGCCTGCTTGGCCTGATATTCGGCCGACATCGGCTTGGCGTAGCCGGCGGCGGTCTCGGCGGCCTTGAACTCCTCGTCCTCGACGGCGACGAATTTCGCGCCGAGCGACTCGACCTGTTCCTTGGAGGCCGGGCGAACATCTGTGGCGGTGACCACCGCGCCCAGACGCCGGGCGGTGGCGATGGCCTGCAACCCCGCGACGCCCGCGCCCATGACGAAGACCTTGGCCGCGGCGACCGTGCCCGCCGCCGTCATCATCATCGGAAAGCCTTTGCCGTACGCGTAAGCCGCCTCGATCACGGCGCGATAGCCGGCGAGGTTGGCCTGTGACGACAGCACATCCATCACCTGCGCGCGGGTGATGCGCGGCACGAACTCCATGGCGAAGGCCGTCGTCCCGGCCCCGGCCAGCGCCTGCACCGTATCCTTCTCGCGATACGCATCCAGCATGGCCGCAACGATGGCGCCGGGCTTCAGCGCGCTGATCTCCTGCGCCGTCGGGCCGCGCACCTTCAGCAGGATGTCCGCCCCGGTCAGCACCGCGCGGGTATCCTTGGCCACCGTCGCGCCCGCCGCCTCATAGTCGGCGTCCGGAATGGAGGAGCCCGCGCCCGTTCCGGCCTCGACCGCCACGGTCGCGCCCAGCGCAATCAGCTTCTTCACGGTCTCGGGAGTGACGGCGCAGCGCGTCTCGCCTTCACGGCGTTCGCGGGTCACGGCGATGGCGACGGCCAAGCGAATCCCTCCCTTATTCTTTCAGGAAGCGACGTTAGGCTGTTCCTGAGGGAACCGTCAAAAACACGCCGCATGGACAGGCGGGCCGCGCTCGACCATAGACGCCGCGTGTCAGCCGTCCCCGCCCCCAGTATGCGCCGCAATGATCTGGACTGGATCCGGGTCGCCGCGTTCGGCCTGCTGATCCTCTATCATGTGGCCCTCGTCTATGCGCCGTATGACTGGCACATCCACAGCGCCCACACCTTCGGCTGGCTGCATGAGGCGCTGCTGCTGACCAACCCCTGGCGGCTGACGCTGCTGTTCCTGGTCTCGGGCGCCGCCCTGCGGTTCATGACCGGTCGCCGGTCCGCCAGACAGACCCTGCGCGCCCGCGCCGAGCGGCTGATCCCGCCGCTGCTCTTCGGCGCCCTGGTGCTGGTGCCGATCCAGTCCTTCGTCGAGGCCATCGACAAGGGCGGCTTCACCGGCAATTTCGCCGACTGGCTGTGGCACGAGTTCAGCCCCTCCGGCCTGGCCAACGGGGTGCCGGTCAATCACCTGTGGTTCCTCGTCTACATCACCGCCTACAGCCTGGTCGCCATCGGCCTGCTGACCCGTCCGGCGCTGATGCAGAAGGCCGAGGCCTGGCTGGCGCGGAACACCGCCGGATGGCGGCTGCTGGTCGTGCCGCTGGTCTATCTGATCGTCATCCGCATCGTCCTGTTCCCGATCTTCGGCATCACCAACAAGCTGAGCTGGGACGGCTACAACCACTTCCTGTCGCTGGGCGCCTTCCTGTTCGGCTTCCTGATGGTCCGCCACGAGGCCCTGTGGGCCGAGCTAGAGCGTCGCCGCCGGCTGGCCCTCGTCGTCGCCCTCGTAGCACTGCCGATCATGATGCTGCAGGCGGCGCATCCCGGCGGCGGGACCTGGTTCGGCGTGCCGCGCGCCGTGGTCTTCGCCATCGACCAGTGGGCGACCATCGCCGCCATCCTCGGCTACGCCAGCCGCTATCTGCGCAAGGCGCAGGGGCCGGCGCTGAACTATCTGGTCGACGCCACCTTCCCCCTCTACCTCGCCCACCAGACCGTGCTGGTCGCGGCGGTGTGGTTCGTGCGCCCGGCCCATATGCCCGCCCCGCTCGAAGCCCTGACGCTGGTGGGCATCACCTTCGGGATCAGCCTGCTGATCTATGAGATCGTGCGCCGCATTCCCCTGATCCGCCCGGTCTGGGGGCTGAAGCCCCTCCCCGTCCCGCCGGGCCGGGCGAAGTATCACCGCCGTCGCCGCCTGTTGTGGATCGGCATGGCCGCCCCCGTGCTGGCGGCGGTCGCGGTCGTCGTCGCCGTGGCGACCTGGCCCGGCTTCGATCACGCCCGGCAGTATCTGAGCGAGCTGGGCGGCGCCTCGGCCCCCCTCCCCCTGATCTTCAATGGCGGCGTCTTCCTGGCGGGCGGCATGTGCATCGCCGCCGGGGTCGGCTTCGGCCTGGCCATCCACGCCCTGACCGGCGGACGGATCGTCGCCGCCCTGACCGCCGTGGTCTTCATTCTCGCCGGGATCGGCCTGTCCGCCTCCAGCCTCTATCCCTGGCCCGATCCCCGGCACATGGCGATCAATCTGGCGCTAGGCATCCAGTTGGCGCCGCTGCTGCTGCTCTGGGGTCTGTGGAAGCACATGAACCTGAAGCGGCTGAAGGTGTTTCTGGCCGTGGTCTTCGTGGTCATGGCCGTGCTGACGGTCCTGACCAAGCACCTCGTCTGGCCCGGCACGGTCAACGACGCCAATGTCGGCTGGTGGGAGCGCGGCTATGCGCTTATTCTCGTCGGATGGGTCGGAATCGCCGCCTGGGTGCTGGATCGGCGGCTCAGGGATCACGCGGATCGTGATGCGCCGCCCGCCGAGGGCCCCTCGCAAATCCCCTGAGACCGGGGCTCCTCACATTTTTCTTCATCACTTCACCATTGCGTGATTGAAAATCGCGCGGAAGTGATCGACATTGGGCCTCGTGTTGCAATGCAACAAGTCCCCTCCGGCCTCCAGCCGGCAGTTGGAACAGAGGCCTGGAACGACGCATGACCAACCAAGCGATCCGGATCGACGCCGCCAACGCCGAGGTTGGCGTTAATGAGCGTCCGGCCTGGACCTGGCTGCCCGAGGAGTCCCCTCTGGCGATGCCGCGTCAGTCCCTGAACAGCTGGGACGCCACGCCCGACGTGCCCGTGCCCGCCACCTCGCCGGTCAACGTCGGCGCGCGTCGCCTGACGCTGACCGTGCTGACGGCGATTGTTACAGGCCTGGCCCTGATCGCGCCGATCGCCCTGTTCTCGCGCAACGGCTTCGACGGGCTGGAAATCGCGTCCCTGACCATCTTCGGTGTGCTGATCACCGCCATCGGTTGCTGGTTCTCCAGCGCCGCCATCGGCTTCTGGGTGCTGCTGACCGGCCGCGAGCAGGACGACCTCGCCTTCGCCCCGCATCCCAAGGAGCCGACCCAGCGCACGGCCATCCTGATGCCGCTGTACAACGAGGACGCCCGCGCCGCCTTCGCCCGTCTGGCCGTGATCGACAATTCGCTGGCCCGCCTCGGCGTCTCGGACGCCTTCGACATCTTCGTGCTCTCCGACTCAACCAAGGCCGAGGCCGCGGATCAGGAGCATCAGGCCTATCTGGGCTTCCGCGCCCACGCCCACAGCCGGGTCTTCTATCGCCGTCGCGAGAAGAACATCGAGCGCAAATGCGGCAACCTGTCGGAATGGACCCAGCGGTTCGGCGGCGCCTATCCGTTCATGCTGGTGCTGGACGCCGACTCGACCATGGCCGGCGAGACCATCCTGCGCATGGTTGACGCCATGGAGCGCAATCCGGGCATCGGCCTGCTGCAGACCACGCCGACCATCATCAAGGGCCAGACCCTGTTCGCCCGCGTGTCGCAGTTCAGCGTGCGCCTGTACGGCCGCGTCGCCGCCGCCGGCCTGGCCTGGTGGGCCGGTTCGGAAGCCAGCTACTGGGGTCACAACGCCATCCTGCGCACCGAGGCCTTCGCCTCGACCGCCCACCTGCCGATCCTGGCGGGCCGCGAGCCGTTCGGCGGCGCCATCCTGAGCCACGACACGGTCGAGGCCGCCCTGCTGCGCCGCGCCGGCTGGGCCGTGCACGTCACCGCCGCCCTGGACGGCAGCTGTGAAGAAACCCCGGCCACCATGCTGGACTTCATCCAGCGCGATCACCGCTGGTGCCAGGGCAACATGCAGCACCTCGGCCTGCTGAAGACCCGCAGCATGACCGTGATGAACCGTGTCCAGATGGCCATGGGCTTCATGGCCTATTTCTCGTCGCCCCTGTGGCTGGCCTCGCTGGTCGCCGGCATGGCGATCCAGATGCAGTATCCGATCGACTGGGCGTCGTTCGGCTACATTCTGAAGCCGGAGTTCTCGCCCTTCATGCTGGCCACCCTGCTGTCGGGCGTGCTGCTGATCGGTCCGAAGATCATGGGCGGCCTGCTGGTCCTGAGCCGTCCGCGCGAGCGTCGCGCCTTCGGCGGCGGCAAGCGCATCGCCAAGGGCATGGGCATGGAGATCCTTCTCTCGGCCCTGATCGCCCCGATCCTGATGGTCGCCAACACCAAGGCCATCATCCAGATCGCCTCGGGCCACGACGCCGGCTGGAAGGCCCAGGATCGCGACGTCGACGGCGTCAGCTGGAAGGACGCCTTCCGCGCCATGCGCTGGCAGATGGGCACGGGCCTGCTGTTCACCGTCGGCCTGTGCATCCGCCCGGACCTGATCGCCTGGTTCGCCCCGGTGGTCCTGCCGCTGCTGTTCTCGGCCCCGCTGGTCGTGCTGACCTCGCGCCGTCGTCTGGGTGAAGCCGCCGCCAAGGCCGGCTACCTGGCCGTCCCGGATGAAGCCGGCGTCAGCGTCAGCACCATCCCCAGCGCCTCGCAGCACACCGCCCTGCGCGCCGTCGCCGGCGCCTGATCGTTTCGCGGGGGTGCGCCGTCATGGTGCATCCCCGCAACATCGGTCGGCGATTACGCTGCATCGCAACATAATTTGTGCGCCGCCCTCTGGTCGTTCCGGAACGCGCTGATACCGTGATCCCGCTTTCAGAAGGCGGGAGACGGCCCGACCAACCTTGATCCTCCGGGATCCGGCGTTGGGCCGTTGACCCGCCCTGAAGGCCCTCCCCGGCCTTTCCAGAAACGAAAAAGGCCGGACTGCTGAACAGCCCGGCCTCTCAATCCTGTTTACCGCCTCTGACTTTTAATCAGAGGCGCGTCGTCCTCAGTGCGCCTTGGGCGACCGCAGGAAGAAGATGCCGGCGGCCATCAGGACCACGGCCACGCCCGCGCCCATGATGAAGCTTCCGTTCGGCATGAACCACAGCGTCAGGAAGGCCAGCAGTGCCGCGATGGTCAGCGCGCCGTATTTCGACAGGACCATGAACAGGTCGTAGGTCGACTTCTGCTCGCTGATCTCCATCGAGCCGCGAACGTAGTCGTCTTGAGCGTGAGGGTCGGCCATGGGTCGGTTCCGGATTCGGAAGAAGGATGTTCGCCGTTCTTATAGCGACGTCACAGGCGCGCTCAAGCGGGCGTCGTGTTTTCGCCTCAGTCCAGCGCCGCCAGGACATCGCGGGTGAAGGCGACGGGATCGAACCGCTTGCCGGTCGGGTCCTCGCCGCGGCGGACGATGACGATGTTCCGGCTCGGCACGATGATGACGTACTGACCCCGGTTGCCGTTGGCCGAGATGGTGTCCGCCGGAACGCCCTCCGACCGGTTCATCAGCCAGAAGGTCGCGCCATAGCCTTGCGGGCCGTCCGGTTGGGGGCCTGAGGGTGTGGAGACGTACTCTCGCCAGCCTTCGGGCAGAATGCGCTCGCCGTTCACCACCCCGTCATGGGCGTACAGTCGTCCGAACCGCGCCAGATCCCGCGCCGTGGTCCAGACCTGACTGGACAGCATGTAGTTCCCGCGCCAGTCCGTCTCGGCCCAGGTGTCGGACATCCCCAGACTGCGGAACAGCTCCGCCGGCGGATGCCGCTCGAGACCGGGAGCGATGGCCAGCACGGCCAACAGCGTGTCGTTGTTGGCGTACCGGAACCGTGTCCCCGGCTGCGTGATCAACGGCCAGGTCGTCGCCTGTTCATCGATCCCCACGCCGCCGAAATACAGGGCGTCCGTGCGATTGCCCGCCGTGTCGCTGGTCAGGCCTGAGGCCATGCGCATCAGCTGGTCCAGCGTGATCCCTGCGCGCGGATCGCCCGGACGGCTCCAGTCGGAGATGGCCGCCGGCGCGTTGACGTCCACCTCCCCTCTCAGGACGGCCGCGCCGATCAGCGTTCCGGCGATGGATTTGCCCACCGACCAGGTCCGCTGCGGCGTGTCCACGCCGAATCCCGGCGCGTAACGTTCCGCCACCAGTCGGTCGTTCTGCAGGATCACAACCGCTGTCGTGTTCGAGCCGTCGCCGTAACGCCCCCGCAGCGCGCCCTCGACGACGGCGTTCAAGGCGACGGCGTCGCCGGACGGCGCGCCCGCCTGCAGGTCATCGCGGTTGGCCGGCGCCGCCGGCGTGGGCAGTCCGACCGTCGGAGCGTCCCAGCCGACAGGCATGATGACGCAGCCGTTTCCGGTGTACTGGGCCACCCGCGCCGGCATGGCCGCGTCCCAGGACACCGAGACGCGGTTCCAGTTCACCTCCACCGGCATCTCGCGCACCAGCGCGTCCAGCTCGGGGTAAATGCCGACCAGCTCGTTCGCCTCGATGCTGGCCAGGGTGCGCTCCCCGCCGGCCGCTTCGGCGGTCTTCAGCGCGCTGCACACCGTCAGCGCCTTGTAGCCCGCGGCCATGGCGCGATGGGCCTCGGACGGCGGCGGCGGGAGCGTCTGGGCGATCGCAGGCAGGGCGAAGGCGGCGGAGGCCGCGAGGATCAGGAAGCGCATGGCCGGGACGGTCGCCCGCCCCTGCCCGACCGTCAACTCAGACCAGCGCCTCGAACTGGTCGATCAGCCGTTCCAGCCGCTTGGTCCCGATGGTCCAGAAGGCCGGGTCGCGCGGGTTCAGGCCGAACGGCGCCAGCGCCTCGACATAGCCCTTGGACCCGCCGCCCGCGAGCAGCTCACGGTACAGCGGCGTGAAGCCCTCCGGGTCCTTCGCCCGCGTCTCCATCAGGGCCGCCACCAGCAGGTCGCCGAAGGCGTAGGCATAGACGTAGAAGGGCGAGTGGACGAAGTGGCTGACATAGCTCCACCAGTGCTCATAGCCGGGGTTCATCGTCACCGCCGGGCCCAGCGATGCGCCCATCTCATCCAGCCAGATCTCGCCGATCCGTTCGACCGGCACCTCGCCGTTCGCGCGCTCGTCGTGGATGCGGGTCTCGAAACGGTGGAAGGCGATCTGGCGCACCACGGTGTTCAGCCCGTCCTCGATCCGCCCGGCCAGCAGGCCGCGCTTTTCGGCTTCAGGCGCGGTCTTCAGCAGGCGATCGAAGGTAAGCCCCTCGGCGAAGATCGAGGCCGTCTCGGCCAGCGTCAGCGGCGTGTCGGCCAGCAGGCTGCCCTGCCCCGCCGCCAGCGTCTGGTGCACCCCATGCCCCAGCTCATGCGCCAGCGTCAGTACATCGCGCCGCTCGCCCATCCAGTTCAGGAAGACATAGGGGTGCCGGTCCGAGGTCACCGGGTGGGCATAGGCCCCCGACTGCTTGCCCGGACGCGCCTTGCCGTCGATCCACGGCCTGTCGAAGAAGCCCTGCGCGCGACCGGCGAAGTCGCCGCCCAGATCACCGAAGCTGTCCAGAACCAGCGCCTTGCCCGCCGCCCAGTCGTAGCCGCGCGGGGCCGTGGTCTCCAACGGCGCATTGCGGTCCCACTGATCCAGCTTCGCCTTGCCCAGCACCTTCGCCTTCAGGGCGTAGTAGCGGTGGGACAGCACCGGATAGGCGGCGGCGACGGCCTCGGCCATCGCGTCCACGGATTCGCCATGCACCTCGTTCGACAGGTGGCGGGCGTCGGCGGGGCGTTTGAAGCCCCGCCACTTGTCTTCCAGCGCCTTGTCGGCGGCGACGGTGTTCAGCACCAGCGCCATGGTCGAGGCCTTGGCGCCCAGCGCCTCATCCAGCCCCTCGGCCGCGGCCTTGCGCTTCGCCTCCTTCGGATCGGACAGCCGGTTCAGCGCCTCGGCGAGGGTCAGTTCGTCCTTGCCCGCCTTCACCTTCAGCGCCGCCAGCGTCTCGTCGAACAGGCGCGGCCACTGGGCGCTGATCGGGCCGCGTTCGGCGAGGAAGGTCTCCAGCTCCTGGCTCAGCTCATGCGGCTTCATCGCCCGCGTGCGGCGCAGCCAGGGCGCCCAGCGCGCGGCGGCGGGATGGGCGGTCAGCGCGGCCTCGACGGCGGCGTCCTCAAGCTGGTTGATCTCCAGCGTGACCCAGATGGTCGGGGTGGCGATGGCGGTCAGCTTCTCACGCACCGTCGCCTCGAAGCCCTGCGCTCCGGCGTCATTGCGATTGGTCGAGGCCGCCAGGAAGGCATAGGCGCCCAGCCCGCCCAGCACGTCCGACGCCTGTTCATACAGGGTGATGGCCCGGTCCAGCCGCTCGCCCAGCACCGCCGGCTCATCCTGCGCCGCTGCAAGTTGCCCCTGCAGCGTGTTCAGGTCGGCGACCAGAACGCGGGCGCGCTCCAGATCGGCCCCGATGCGGGCGTCCTCACGCGAGGCGTACAGGTCGGACAGGTCCCAGACGGGGGCGTCCAGCGGGTCGGCGGCGGTCTTGAAGGGGGCGTTCATGCCTTCGTTGTGGGGACGCGAACGCCGGGGCGCAACCGCCTGCGGGCGGAACGAAGCGTCGCGCCCTCCGCTCCGGACGCCTACTTCCGCCGTGGCGCGGGCGCCGCGCTGTTGGTCAGGCCCGCGCCTTCACGCATGCCCCGGCGCAGTTCCTGCATCTCCTCCGGCGTGCAGCCGTAGTGCTGGCACATGCGGGTCACCATCTTTTCCAGCATCTGCGGGACCACGGCCATCACCGCGCGGTTCGCCTCGGGCATCACCTGAACGCTCTTCTCCGCGATCACGCGCCCCATCGGCGTCTCATAGAAGGTGACCAGCGCCGTCAGTTCTTCCTCGGTGAAGACCCCGGCGAAAACCGGCACCATCTCGTCGATCATCAACGGCACCATGTCCGTGGTCAGTTCCGCCGTCAGGCTGATGATGAACCGCCGATCCTCGTCCGGCACGTCCTGCATGGAGGGATCCGTCGCCATCTGATCCCCCAGCATCTGGTGGATCACGTCCTCGAACTGGTCCGTCATCATCAGGTCGAGGTAGCGACGGCTGAGCTCCAGCTGGCGCGGCGAAGGGGGGACGGGAGTCGCCAGCCGCACGACAAGCGGGGGCGCATCCTGCCGGGCATGAGCCGGCGCGACGGTCAGGCTGGACGCGGCGAGCAGGGCCGCGGCAAAGGCGATGATGAAACGCATGATGGTGTCCCCCGTTTGCGCCATTCTTCCGCGAGGGCGCGCCGGGACACAATCGCCTATCTGTGAAAATCGCGAATGATCTCCGCCAGATCGGCTTCGCTTACACAGGCTGCCGCCTGCTCGGGCGACATCCAGACCCGGTCGCGCTGGCCCTGCTCCTGCCAGGCGGCGTGGATGGTTTCGACCTCCAGCGCATAGACGGAGACGACGCACCAGCGGGGCGCCCGGCGTTTCAGCACCTTGAGATAGCGAAACACGCCCAGAGGCGTCGCGTCGATCCGTCCCTCGACCCCCGCCTCCTCCAGCGCCTCGACCGCCGCCGCCTCGGCGTCGGTCAGGCCCGGCATCCGCCCGCCCTTGGGCGTCACCCAGCGGCGGGTCTCGCGCGAGGTGACCAGCAGGATCTCCAGCCCCTGCGGCCCGTGTCGCCACGGCAGGGCGGCGACCTGCCGGCGTTCAGCCCGCTCGGTGCGGATCACATCTCCCGCCATCAGTCCCGCAATCCACTCGCCATTCCGCGCCCCGGTCGCCGGGATCCGGCGCCTCAATCCAGCCTACGAACCTTTACGTCAATCCGTCAGAATCCGGACAGGTTTTCACACCGCGATCAGTGACCGGCCTTGGCCGCCGCCTCGCTCATCTCGGTGCAGTCGAAGCGCTGGCAGAATTTGTCGCTCATCGATGTCATGCGGGGCATCAGATGCGGCATCATCGCCTCCTGCATCTCCAGGCTCATCTCCAGCGTCTTGCGGGCGATCGACCGGCCCATCGGCGTCTCGTAGAAGGCCACGGCGGCCTCAAGCTCGGCGGTCGTGAACTCATCGGCGACGTCGTCACGGATATCCGCGATGGTGGCAGCCATGACCTCCTCGAAGATCGCCGTCATCTGATCGGTCAGCCACACCCGCTGATCCGCCGGCAGCTCCATCTCCGCATAGGCGTCTTCCATATAGCTGCGGACCAGCTTGCTGGCGTCAGCGCCCTGGGTCAGCTCAAGGTATCGTCCAGCAAGGTCCAGCTGGCGCTGACGCGCGGCGTCCGGCGCATCCTGGGCCGACGCCGGACCGGCGCACAGAAGGAACAGGGCGATAAAGGAAACCAGAAGCCGCATGACACTCCCCCGAGCAGGCGGTCATGATCACCCGGCGTCCGCTCAGCCGCAAATGGAATAACGACGGAGTGTGAACGCAGCGCGCGATTTCCCGCGACCTGTGGCCTCAGCCCGGGCGGACGTCATAGCGCCGGCGCGCCGCCTCGACGTCGCCCATCCGGGTTTCGGCCCAGTCGATCATCGGCCGCAGGGCCGTCACCAGCGTCCGCCCCAGCGGGGTGATCTCATAGGTGACGCTGACCGGCACCGTCGCCTCGACATGGCGCAACACCAGCCCGTCGCGCTCCATCTGGCGCAGGGTCTGGCTGAGCATCTTCTGCGACACCCCGCCGATGCGCCGTTTCAGGGCGTTGAAGCGCATAGGCTCGGCGTCCAGCGTCGTCAGCAGCAGGGTCGTCCACTTGTCCGCGATCCGGTCCAGCAACTGCCGCGTCGGGCATTCGGCGGCATAGACGTCGCCGCGTTCAAAAGCCTGGGCGGTTCCCCGCGGGTGACCAGATGAGATTTCGGTGCCTTCTTGCATGACTGATTTCCATATCGCACTTGGTCACCATTGGAAACCACCAAGGAACCCTCCCCCATGAAGATCGTCGTCCTCGGCGCCAGCGGCCGCGCCGGCTCTGAAATCACCAAGGAAGCCGCCGCGCGCGGCCACACCGTCACCGCCGTCGCCCGCAAGCCCGAGGGCATTCCGGCCGCTGAAGGGGTCACGGCCGTGGCCGGCGACGCCTCCGACGCCGACGCCCTCGCACCCCTGCTCAAGGGCGCCGACGCGGTCATCAGCGCCCTGCACCATGACATTCCCGCCGCCACCCTGCTGAAGGCGCTTAAGACCGCCGGCGTGCCCCGCCTGCTGGTCACCGGAGGCGCCTCCAGCCTGGAGGTCGCGCCCGGCGTCAAGCTGATCGACACCCCGGACTTCCCCGAGGAGTGGAAGGTCTTCGCCCGCAACGGCATCGTCTTCCTGGACGACCTGCGCGGCGAGACGGACATCGACTGGACCTATTTCTCGCCCGCCGCCGTGATCGAGGAGACGCCGCGTCTGGGCGCCTTCCGCACCGGCACGGACCAGCTGATCGTCGACGACAAGGGCGAAAGCCGCATCGGCTTCTCCGACTACGCCATCGCCATGATCGACGAGCTGGAAAAGCCAAAGCACAGCCGCGCCCGCTTCACGGCGGCGTACTGAACGGAAACGGCCCCGGAAGCGATTCCGGGGCCGTCGTCAGGGACGCTGTCGCATTCAGTAGCTGACGACGATCGGAGCTTCCTCGGCAGGCAGTTGCGCAGCCATGCTGGCCTTCACCGACCGTCGTTGATCCGCCGTGCATTCCAGCCTGTCGCAAAGCCGGTCGGCCGTCTCCATCATCACCCCGGGCAGGACCGACATCGCAGCTTCGGTAAAGCGCGGGGTCGCCTCCGCGCTCTTGCGCAGAAGCGCCTGGCCGACGTCGCTTTCATAGAAGGCGACCAGAACCCGCAGTTCCTCCAGCGTGAAGATGTCCGCATAGACCGGGGCCATGGCCTCGAACATGCGGGGCATCATGGTCTCGATCATCTCGCCGGTGACCTCCCGCACAATCACCCGATGCTCTGCCGACATGTTCGGGTTCGCAGGCATTATCGCGTCCATCATCTGGCGCAGGGATCCGGCCATCTGGTCTCCCTGGATCAGGACGAAGAATTTGTGGGCCAGGGCCAGTCGTTCCGCCGTGTCGGCATCGACCTGTTGCGACGGCGCCGTCTGCGCCTGCGCGACAGCGGGCGCGGCCATGATCGTCAGGGCCAGAAGCAACCCGCGCAGAAATTTCGTCATCCCGATTCCCCCGAAAGATGCGCGACCCTTCCCGCCAAACGGGCTGTCAGACAAGCAAAAACGGCGGGGATCGCTCCCCGCCGTTCCAGAAGTCTTTCGACTGTCGTTGGGCCGATCAGGCGCCCAGCGAGGCCGGGTCGACCTTGAAGCCCGGGCCCATCGTCGACGACAGGCTGATCTTCTTGACGTAGGTGCCCTTGGCGCCGGCCGGCTTGGCGCGGACCAGAGCGTCCACGTAAGCCTTCACGTTGGCTTCCAGGGCGTCCTGGGTGAACGAGGCCTTGCCGATGCCGCCGTGGGCGATACCGGCCTTCTCGACGCGGAACTCGACGGCGCCGCCCTTGGCGTCCTTGACGGCCTGGGCGACGTTCGGGGTCACGGTGCCGACCTTCGGGTTCGGCATCAGGCCGCGCGGGCCCAGCACCTTACCCAGACGGCCGACGAGGGCCATCATGTCCGGCGTCGCGATGACGCGGTCGAAGTCCATGAAGCCGCCGTTGATCTTTTCGTACAGATCTTCAGCGCCGACGTGTTCAGCGCCGGCCGCGGTGGCTTCATCAGCCTTGGCGTCCTTGGCGAAGACGGCGACGCGGACGTCACGGCCCGTGCCCGACGGCAGGTTGACCACGCCGCGGACCTGCTGGTCGGCGTGACGCGGGT
>JAVHYH010000052.1 GCA_031119155.1 Brevundimonas sp. | reverse complement strand
GTTCTGGGCACCTCGTCGTCGGAAGCGGCCCTGCCCAGCCTGATGCAGAAGATGGAGAAGGCCGGCGCGCCCAAGTCGGTTGTCGGTCTGGTCGTCCCGACCGGCTATTCGTTCAACCTGGACGGCACCAACATCTACATGACCATGGCGGCGCTGTTCATCGCCCAAGCCATGAATATCGAGCTGAGCCTGCAACAGCAGATCCTGCTGCTGCTGGTGGCCATGCTGAGCTCCAAGGGCGCGGCCGGGATCACCGGCGCCGGCTTCATCACCCTGGCGGCGACGCTGGCGGTGGTGCCGACCGTGCCGGTCGCGGGCATGGCCCTGATCCTGGGCATCGACCGCTTCATGAGCGAGTGCCGGGCCCTGACCAACTTCGTCGGCAATGCGGTGGCGACCCTGGTCGTCGCGCGCTGGGAAGGCGAACTGGACCGCGATGCGCTGCATGAGGCGCTGGGGTCCAAGCCGAAGGGACTGGCCGCCCAGCCGGATCCCGCCGCCGGACCCGGCGACGACAAGGTTCTGACCGCCGACTAAGACTCTGAACAACAGCAGGCGCTCTCGTGATCACGGGGGCGCCTGTTCTGCATCAGGGCCTGAAACGGCCAAGCTACGCAGTAATCCCTATCTGAATCTGAGGGTTGGTTTAAGACCGGCGCTCTACGGAAACCCCCATGATGTTCTATCGCTCCCTGATCGCGGGGGTCGGCATGGCCGCCCTCGCTACCTCTGCGTTCGCCCAGTCGGCGCCCGCTGATGAAGTCGCCGCGCTGCGCGCGCAGCTGGAAGTCCTGTCCGCCCGTCTGGCCCAGCTTGAGGCCCAGCAGGCGCAAGGCCAGCCGGCGGCGCCGGCGCCGGTCGCCGTGGCGACCCTGGCTCCGCAAGCCGCTCCGGCCGCAGGCCCGGCCGCCGCTCCGGCAGCCGCTCCGGCGCCCGCCGTCGATTGGTCGTCGGGCATTCCCGAGTTCCGCAGCCCGGACGGCGCCTTCACCTTCAAGCCGCGCTTCCGCGTGACGGCCGACCTGTCGTCGACCTTCGGATCGGACTTCGACAACCGCGACCTGACCACCACCGAGCTGCGCGGCCTGCGCATCGGCGGGCAGGGCCGGATCGCCGGCGGATTCACCTACTGGCTGGAAGCGGATATCGCCGACAACGCGGTCAGCATCGCCAACGCCTTCATCGCCCACACGAGCAAGTTGGGCGGTCGTGACCTGGAGCTCTCGGTCGGACAGCGCCTGAACGATCGCGGCGTCGAGGGCGGCACGGCCGAGGATCTGAGCCCCTTCCTGGAGCGCAGCCTGATGGTCTCCACCCTGGGGCCGGATCGCGGCACCTATGGCGTGGGCGTTCAGTCCAAGCTGACCGGCAGCGTCTGGCACGCCTCGCTGTCGGTGACCGGCGACGCGATCAGCGACGGCACGACCAATGACACGGTGACCGTGATGGGCCGCACCCACTGGTCGCCGCTGAAGAGCGACACGGGCTTCCTGCACATCGGCGGCTGGGGCTTCATCGAGGACCTGACGCCCTCGACCGCGACCGGCGCGCGCAATCTGGTGGTCTCGTCGCGCGGCAATGACAATCTGCGTCTTTCGACCGGAAACTACGGCAATCTGAAGGGCGCGACCGGTTTCGGTCTGGAGCTGGGCGGCGTGCATCGCTCGGGCTGGGCCATGATCGAGGGCGGTCGTCGCGTGGTGGAAACCGCTGCGCGGGACTTTGACCAGGACGCCTACAGCGTCTCGGCCGGCTTCTTCCTGACGGGTGAAACTCCGCCGCTGTCGGCGCGCACCGGCACCTGGACCCGCCCGCGCGTGCTGAACCCGATCAGCGGCGACGGCTATGGCGCGGTGGAGATCGTGGGGCGCTACGACGCCGCGGACTTCAGCGACAACCTGACGGGCGGCGAGGGCGACACCTGGCTGCTGGGCGTGAACTGGTATCCGACCAGCAACACCCGCGTCGCGGCCCACTGGAGCGTCTGGTCGATCGAGAACCGCACCGGAGCCTTCATCGGCGATGACAGCGGAAACACGGCCACCGTCCGCGTCCAGACCGGCTTCTGACACTGACGACCAGCCCGGGGCGGGGACGTTCCGGGCTGTCCCTCTCCAGTATGACTCCCCTCATTACAGAGACGATCGCATGAACCCGAAGAACATCCCCATGCAGCGCAAGCTGGCGATCGCTTTCGCCCTTCTGCTGACGGTCGCAGCCGCCATGATCGCGGCGGTGTTCTTCCAGCTTTCGGCGATGAAGAAGGCGGCCGAGCTGAACGCCGAGAGCAAGGCGATCGTCGACCTGACGCATACGGCCGAGAAGGGCTTCATCCGCCTGAACTCGCAGATGCGCGGGGTGCTACTGACGCTGAACCCCGACTACATGGACGTCTACTCCAAGGGCTGGGAGCAGTTCGACACCTCCATCGCCGCGCTGGAGCAGAGCGATCTGACGCCGGAAGAGCGCGAGCATATCGAGACCGCCAAGCGTGACGCCGTCAGCTGGCGCAACGAGTTCGGCACGCCCCTGACCGAGGCCGCCCTGTCGCAGGACGCGGGCAAGATCGCCACAGCGCGGGACTTCGTGATCAACTCGGGCGACCGGGCGCGGGTCACCCACATCACCAACCGGATCGCGGACGTTCGCGAGCAGGAAATCGAGCGGATGACCGTCCGTGACGCCGAGCAGGCGTCGGCGATCATGCACTCCTTCATCGCCCTGGCCATCGGCGGCCTGATCCTGGTGGCCGCGGCGGTCTTCCTGGGCGTGCAGCTGTCGATCCTGATGGTCGCCCCGGTCCGCCGCATGACCACGACCATGTCGATCATGGCCGACGGCAAGCTGGACGTCGCCATCCCCGATACGGACCGCAAGGACGAGGTCGGCGCCATGGCCCAGGCCATGCAGGTCTTCCGTGACAACGGCCTGCGCGCCAAGGCGCTGGAGCAGGAAACGGAATCGATGCGAGACCAGTCCGAGGCAGACCGTCGTCGCAGCGAGGCCGTGAAGGCGCAGGAAGCCGCCGAGAACGCCGTCGTCATCAAGAGCCTGGGCGAGGGCCTGTCGGCTCTGGCGGAGGGCAATCTGGTCTATCGCATCCACGCCGACTTCCCCGAGCGCAGCGAGATCCTGAAGACCGACTTCAACCGCTCCATCGGCCGTCTGGAAGAGACGGTGACCAGCGTGCTGGGCTCGGTGCACGGCATCGATTCCGGGGCCAGCGAGATCAGCACCGCCTCGGACGACCTGTCGCGCCGGACCGAGCAGCAGGCCGCCTCGCTGGAGGAGACCGCCGCCGCTCTGGACCAGATCACCGCCACCGTGCGCAAGACCGCCGACGGCGCCAGCCAGGCCGCCGGCGTCACCAGCGGCGCCCGCCAGAGCGCCGAAATCTCGGGCGGCGTGGTGATGAACGCCGTGCAGGCCATGCACAAGATCGAGGCCGGCTCGCGCGAGATCAGCCAGATCGTCGGCGTCATCGACGAGATCGCCTTCCAGACCAACCTGCTGGCCCTGAACGCCGGGGTCGAGGCGGCGCGGGCGGGCGATTCCGGTCGCGGCTTCGCGGTCGTCGCGTCGGAAGTGCGGGCCCTGGCCCAGCGCTCGGCGGATGCGGCCAAGGAAATCAAGACGCTGATCGCCAACTCGGGCGCCGAGGTCGAGAACGGCGTGCGTCTGGTCAGCGAGGCCGGCAAGGCGCTGGAAGCCATCGCTGCGCAGGTCGGGGACATCAACCATCTGGTGGTCGAGATCGCCGCCTCGGCCAAGGAACAGGCCACGGGCCTGCACGAGATCAACGTCGCCGTGAACCAGATGGATCAGGTGACCCAGCAGAACGCCGCCATGGTCGAACAGGCCACCGCCGCCAGCACCTCGCTGCGTCAGGAGACGTCGGAACTGTCGTCGCAGGTCGCCTTCTTCCAGGTGTCCTCGGCCAGCCATCGCCGGGCGGCGCAGGCGCCGACCAGGACTGCGCCCCGACCGGCGGCCGCCGCGCCGCAGCGGTCCGAGCAACGGGTGCTGAAGGTGGTCAACGGCGGTTCGATCTCGAACGCCCCGCAGTCGGACGGCTGGGAAGAGTTCTGACCAACGGTCGCGGGGCGGGTTGGCGGGAAACAACCTGCCCCGTGAGGCCGCTGCGTCATTGACGCGGAGGGTCGGTTTGCCGACCAATGGGGAATGACCTCCCCGTCCTATGTCAGCACCCGCGGGCGCTCGCCCCTGACCGATTTCGCCGGCACGGTGATCAACGGCATCGCGCCCGACGGCGGCCTGTTCGCGCCGTCGGTCTGGCCGCGTCTGGAGCTGGACGCGCTGATCGCGGGCGGGGCGGATTATGCCACCCTGGCCGAACGGCTGCTGACGCCTTTCGTGGGCGAGGGGCTGCCGGAGGGGGCGCTGGCGGCGGCGACGCGGCGGGTGCAAGAGCGGTTTCTGCATCCGGATGTCGTGCCGCTGGTCGAGCTGGAGCCGGGCCTGCATGTGCTGGAGCTGTTCCACGGCCCCACGGCGGCGTTCAAGGATCTGGCCATGCAGCTGGTGGCCGGGATGGCCGAAAGCCTGCTGGCGACCACGGGCGAGCGGCTGCTGCTGGTGACCGCCACGAGCGGCGATACGGGCGCGGCGGCGGTGAAGGCGTTCGCCGGGGCAGAGCGGATCGATCTGGTGGTGCTGCACCCGCTGGGCCGGGTGTCGCCGATGCAGCGGCTGCAGATGACCACGAGCGGCGCGTCGAACGTTTTGAACCTCGCCGTCAGAGGAGATTTCGACGACTGCCAACGACTACTCAAGCGACTTTTGAGTGAGACAGGGAAGACGAAGACGACGCGTCGGGTGAGTTCGGTGAACTCCATCAACTGGGCCCGGCTGTCGGGGCAGGCGCCCTATTATGCGGCGACCGCGGCGAAGCTGGCCGAGCCGGCGACCTATGTGGTGCCGACCGGGAATTTCGGCGACGCCTTCGCAGGCTGGGTGGCGCGTCAGTGCGGTCTGCCCATCGGGGATCTGGTGGCGGCGACCAACCGCAATGACGCGCTGGTCCGGGCGCTGCACACGGGCGTCTATGAGCGGACGCAGGCCGAACCGACCGCCAGCGTCAGCATGGATGTGCAGGCGCCGTCGAATTTCGAACGGCTGGTGTTCGAGGCGACGGGCCGGGATGCGGACCTGACGCGCGGGCTGTTCGAGGACTTCAACAAGGCGGGGCGGGTGACCCTGCCGGACGAGGTGCTGGCGGCGCTGCGGCGCGAGGTGTCGGCGGTGTCGGTCAGCGAGGCCGAGACGGTGGCCGAGATGCAGCGGACCTGGCGCGAGAACGGCCGGGTGATCTGCCCGCACACGGCGGTGGCCCTGCATGCCGCGCGGCGGATCGAGCGGACCGGGCCGGTCGTGGCCCTGTCGACGGCGCATCCCGCCAAATTCCCGGACAGCGTGGAGGCGGCGCTGGGCTTCGCGCCGGAGCGGCCGCCGCAACTGCAGGGGCTGGAGGGCCAGACCGAGCGGTTCGAGACCGTGGATGCGACGCTGGAGGCGGTGTTAGCGGCGATTGGCTAGGCCGCCAGCGCGGCCTGTTCCGTCCACCAGTCCAGTCGCCGCAGGAAGGGCGCGGGATCCTTGGGGGTGACCAGTCGGGTTGGGTCGTGGAACAGGCGATCGTGCAGGCGGGTCAGGGTGAAGCGCACCGCCGCGACGGCGCCGAGCGCGGGCAGGGCGGCGGCTTCGGCGGGCGTCAGGGGGCGGACGCTTTCATAGCCCGAGCGGAAGGCGGTCAGCGCGGCGGGCAGGGGCAGGCCGTCGGCATCGAAACCCCAGGCCGACAGGGCGATGGCCAGATCGTAGGCGTAGGCGTCGGTGCAGCCGAAATAGAAGTCGATCAGGCCGCTGGGGGCGTCGCCTTCGAACAGCAGGTTGTCGGGGAAGTAGTCGGCGTGGATCGGGCCGCGCGGCAGGGCGGCGCCGGGATCGGCGCAGGGGCCGGTCACCCACGGGGCCATGCGGTCCAGCAGGGCGCGGTCGGCGGCGTCGGCGCGGGTCAGGCAACGGTCGAACAGGGCGCGGCGGGCTGCGGCGCCGACCGGGTTGGCGCGCTCCAGCGGGAAGTCGGCGGCGGCCAGATGCAGCCGGGCCAGAAGCGCGCCGGCGGCGTGCTGATGGGCCAGCGACGGTTCGCGCTTCCAGGCGCCGGGCAGCCATTCGAGGATGGCGGCGGGGCGGCCGTTGAGTTCGCCCACGGCCTGTCCCTGATCGTTGAGAACGGCGTGCGCACAGGGCAGGCCCTTGTCCGCCGCGTGGGCGGTCAGGCCCAGACAGAAGGGCAGGGACGCCGCGTCGGTGCGGCCCTCGAACAGGGTCAGGACGAACCGGCCCCGGTCGGTTTCGATGCGGTAGTTGGTGTTCTCCACCCCTTCGGCGATGGGCGTGAGCGACCGCAGGGCGCCCAGCCCGTAGCGACTAATGAAGGGCTCGGCGTCGGCCTCCTCGACGGGGGTGAAGACGGCCATGGTCAGTCGGCTTTCGACAGGCGGGCGGCGGCGAGATCGGACAGGTCGGCCAGCAGGCTTTCGGCCGTGGCCCAGCGCCCGGCGCCGCGACCGCGACGACGCACCGCCGATCCATCCAGCGAGACCACCTTCAAGGCGTTGCCCTCTCCCTTCAGTTCCGCGAACAGCGGGTCGAGCTGACCCGACACCAGACGAACGCTGGCGACCAGCTTGCCGTCTTTCAGCTCGCAGCGACAGAGCTGGCGCGAACCGGCGGGCGGCAGGGCAGCGGGGGCCAGCACATCGCGATGGATGTCGGCGTCGTCCGGCATGACGCCGAAGGCCTCGAACGAGAGCAGGCGGACCTTGGCGAGGGCGTCAAGGCCCTGCAGGTCGGAGGACGGATCCTCCTCGGCGAAGCCGGCGGCGCGGGCTTCCGACAGGGCCTGATCGAAGGCCGCGCCGTCGCCGAGACGGGCCAGCATGAAGTTGACCGTGCCGTTCAGGACAGCCTCGAAGGCGAGGACGGGGGCGTCATCACGGGCGGCGCGGACGGCCTCGACCATCGGCACGCCGCCGCCGACGGAGGCGGACCAGAGCAGGCGGGCGTCATTGCGGGCCGCGAGCTCGAGCAGGCCGTCGGGATTGGCGCTGACCGCCTGTTTGTTGGCCGTGGCGACATCGACGCCGCGCGACAGGGCCGCCTCGATGACGGCGTAGCCGGCCTCGGCCTCGGACAGGGCTTCCAGAACGATGTCCGGGCGGCGCTCCAGCAGGGCGTCGGGGCTGGAGACCAACAGAGGGGCGAGCTGGCCGTCCGAGGCGCCGGGCACGTCACGCGGTTTGGACGGATCACGCACCAGAACGCCGACGACCTCGACGCGGGGATCGACCAGCAGGCGGGCCAGGGCCCCGCCGCCGACCACGCCGCAGCCGGCCACGGCCACGCGCAGGCGGCGATGGGCGGGGGCAGGTTTCGGCGGCGCGCCGACCGGGCCGACGACCGTGCGGTGACCGTCGAGGTAGTTGCGGACCTCGACCTTCAACTGCCGGGCCTCGGCCAGATCGAGCGCATCCGGCTGGACCAGACCGCCGCCCAGCGCCTTGGCCTCGGCCCAGCTGGCCTGATCATAGCGGCGGGCGTCCGGGTGGACGTTGGGATCGCGGTCGTAGAGGCCGTCCACGTCCTTCACCAGCTGGACGCTGTCCAGTTCAAGCTCGGCGGCGAGGAACAGGGCCGTCAGGTCGGACCCGCCCCGGCCCAGCAGCACCACATCGCCGGCGGGCGACAGGGCGCCGAAGCCGGGGACGACCACCACCTCGTTCTTCAGCAGGGCCTGATCGAGAGCCGCGCGGTCGAGCGAGAGGGGGCGGGCGTGTTCGCACGGGCCCTCGGCGACCAGACCCAGTTCGCGCACCGTCAGGGTGGCGGCGCTGAGGCCGACGCGGTCGCAGGCCAGGGCGACGAGGGCGGCGGAGCGTTCCTCGCCCTGCACGACATAGGCGGGCAGCAGGCTGTTGTCGTGGGCGAGGCCGAGGGCGCGGGCCTCGGACAGCAGCCGGTCGGTCTCGCCGGCGAGGGCGGAGACGACGGCGACGACCCGACGGCCGCGCCGGACCTCGGCGTAGATGTCGGAGGCGACCTTGGGGGCGTCGGCGGGATCGACCAGCACGGAGCTGCCGAACTTCATCACCACGACCTCGGGCGAGGCGGCGGGGAGGGGAGAGGATACGGGGCGTTCGAGGACGGCGAGATTGGCGGACATGGGATGGGTCTTTCGGAGAGATCTGGAAAAGAAAAACCCCGCCCGGAGCGATCCGGGCGGGGTTGGGTTTTTGCGTTCCTGAGCTTTGGTGCGCGCTAACCTGTCCCCGCCGGAGCGGTGATGGTGGTGGTGCCGGTGGTCATACCAATGACGCGCGCGATCGCGCCGCCGCACGAGGCGGTCGAGGCGATGGCGATGCGGGCGTCGAGGCGGCTCACGGCGGACCTGCTCAGTTGAAGTTCGGAAGAGAGGCTGACGGACAAAGCCCCTCGCCGTCAAGCCGAAAGGTGAAAAATTGCGTGGGTCGTCGATATGTGCGGCCCTTGAAGCACGACGCGACCTCAAACCGGAGCGCCCAGTCGGGGTCGATCTGAGTTTGACATAGAGAACTTTGCATATCAAAGTGCTTGTCATGAAGCGGGGCTGGCTCGCTTCCGGAGATTTGTCATGAAGAAGATCATCGTCGCGGCTGTCGCCGCCCTGTCCTGCCTCGCCGCCGCCCCCGCGCTGGCCGGGGACGTCACCGTGACCCTCACCGGCGTTCAGGCGCGAGGCGGGCAACTGCTCGCCGCCCTGCAGACGCGGGAGCAGTTCCTGCAGCCCGCCGGCGCCTATGGCGACATCGTTCGCGATCCGGCGGCCGGGACGATCACAGTCACCTTCCGCGACGTGGCGCCGGGCGACTATTCGCTGTCGGTCCTGCATGACGCGGACGGCGACGGGCAGATGAAGATGGAAGGCGGCATGCCCGCGGAAGGCTGGGCCATGGTCAACGGCGCGGCCCTGCGGGGGATGCCGACCTGGGATCAGGTGAAATTCACCGTGCCCGCCTCGGGCGACAGCCGCCTGACCGTGCCGATGCAGTACTTCCGCTGAATGCGAAACGCCCCGCCTCTCGAAGGAGAAGCGGGGCGTCTTTTCGTTTGAGGGTGAGCGTCAGGCCCAGTGCATCTGCACGCGATGGGCGGCGGCCCAGTGGATGGCGCGCAGGCCGTCGATCACGGCGTTGGCCGCGGCGCGCGTGCCCAGCTCTCCGCCCAGATCCGCAGTGACGGCTCCGGCCGACAGGACGGCGGCGCAGGCGGCTTCGATGGAGCTGGCTTCGTCCTCCAGTCCCAGGCTGTGACGCAGCAGCAGGGCGGCGGACAGGATGGTGCCGACCGGGTTGGCCTTGTCCTGACCTGCGATGTCGGGGGCCGAGCCGTGGATTGGCTCGAACAGGCCCGGACCGCTGGAGCCCAGCGAGGCCGAGGGCAGCAGGCCGATGGAGCCGCCCAGCACCGAGATCTCGTCCGACAGGATGTCGCCGAACATGTTCTCGGTCAGGATGACGTCGTACTCGCGCGGCTTGCGGATCAGGTGCATGGCCATGGAGTCGACCAGGGCGTGCTCCAGTTCGATGCGCGGGAACTCCTCGGCATGGACGCGGCTGACCACCTCGCGCCACAGGCGGCTGGTCTCCATGACGTTGGCCTTGTCGACCGAGGTCACCTTGCCGCGCCGTTGCTGGGCGGTCTGGAAGGCGGCGCGGGCGACGCGTTCGATCTCCGGCACGGTGTATTCGCACAGGTCGGTGGCGCGGTCGGCGGTGCGGGTCTTCTCCCCGAAATAGATGCCGCCGGTCAGCTCGCGGAAGACGATCAGATCGACGCCCTCGACGATCTCCTTCTTCAGCGGCGAACGATGGGCCAGCACCGGCGAGACCTGCAGGGGGCGCAGGTTGGCGTACAGGCCCATGGCCTTGCGCAGGCCCAGCAGGCCTTCCTCGGGACGACGCTTGCCGCCGTCCCACTTCGGCCCGCCCACGGCTCCCAGCAGAACCGCGTCGGCGGCCAGGCAGGCGGCGGCCGTTTCCGGCGGCAGCGGATCGCCGGTGGCGTCGATGGCCGCGCCGCCGATCAGGTGTTCGCTGAAGTTGAACGCATGGCCGAAGAAGTCGCCGATGACCGACAGCACGGCCCTGGCCGCGTGGGTCACTTCGGGGCCGACGCCGTCACCGGGCAGGACGACGATGTCATAGGTCTTGGAGGGCGGCATCAGGCGGTCTCTTTCCGGCGTTCAAAGGCTTCGATGTCAGGCAGGCGGGCTTGCAGCCAGCCGAGGGTGTCGACCCCGTCCAGCAGGCACTGGCGGGCGAAACTCTCCACGCTGAATGCGACAGGTTCTGCATTGCCGCGCTGGATGGTGGAGGTCTCCAGATCGACGGTGATCGGCTGGTCGGCATGGGCGGCGAGATCGTCCCAGGTCGCCTGATCCACCACGATGGGCAGGAAGCCGTTCTTCAGGGCGTTGGAGGTGAAGATGTCGGCGATCTCGGTCGAGACGACGGCCCGGAAGCCGTAGTCCATCAGCGCCCAGGGGGCGTGCTCGCGCGAGGAGCCGCAGGCGAAGTTTTTCCCCGCCAGCAGGATGCGGCGCTCGCGCGGGTCGATGCGGTTCAGGATGGCTTCGGGCTTGGGCGATCCGTCGGACTCATAGCGCCAGTCGTAGAAGGCCCAGGAGCCCAGACCCTCGCGGCTGGTCGTCGAGAGGAAGCGGCCCGGGATGATCTGGTCGGTGTCGATGTTCGACTGCGACAGGACGACGGCCTTGGAGGTCAGACTCTTGAACGGATCAGGCATTCACCGCCTCCATCAGAAACACGCGCGGGTCAGTCAGGACGCCCATGATGGCGGTGGCGGCTGCGGTGGCGGGGCTGGCCAGGATGGTGCGCGAGCCGGGGCCCTGCCGGCCCTCGAAATTGCGGTTGGAGGTGGAGACGGCCAACTGGCCCGGCGCCACCATGTCGCCGTTCATCGCCAGACACATGGAGCAGCCCGGGATGCGCCATTCGGCCCCGGCGTCGGTGAAGACGGTGTGCAGGCCTTCGGCCTCGGCGTCACGGCGCACGGCCTCGGAGCCGGGGACGACCAGCATGCGCAGGCCGGGCTTGACCTTGCGGCCGCGCAGCACCTCGGCGGCGGCGCGCAGGTCGGGCAGGCGGCCATTGGTGCAACTGCCGATGAAGACGACATCGACCGTATGGTCGGTAGTCGCCTCACCCGGCGTGAAGCCCATATAGGCCAGCGCCTTCTCGCCCGAGGCGTCGTGCGGGGCAGGGACGGGTTCGCCGATGGCGGAGCCTGCGTCCGGAGTGGTGCCCCAGGTGGCCATCGGGCGGATGCCGGCGCCGTCGATCTCAATCTCGGCGTCGAAACGCGCGCCGGGGTCGGAGGCCAGCGACAGCCAGTCGGCGACGGTCTGGTCCCAGACAGCGGCGTCGGGCGCGTGCTTTTTGCCCTTCAACCAGTCGACGGTGGTCTGGTCGGGGGCGACCATGCCGGCGCGGGCGCCCGCCTCGATCGACATGTTGCAGACGGTCATCCGCCCTTCCATGTCCAGCGAGCGGATGGCCTCGCCGGCGTATTCGACGACGAAGCCGGTGCCGCCGCCGAAGCCCAGACGGGCGATGACGGCCAGGGCCACATCCTTGCCGGAGACACCGGGCTGCAGCTGACCATCGACGGTGACGCGCATGGTCTTCGCCTTGCGCTGCAGCAGGCATTGCGTGGCCAGCACATGGCCGACCTCAGAGGTGCCGATGCCGAAGGCGAGGGCCCCGAAGGCGCCGTGGGTGGCGGTGTGGCTGTCGCCGCAGACGACAGTCATGCCGGGCTGGGTCAGGCCCAGCTCCGGCCCCATGACGTGCACCACGCCCCGGTCCGCCGAGTCCCAGCCCGCCAGCGAAACGCTATGGCGGGCGCAGTTGGCCTCCAGCGTCTCGACCTGGGCCTTTGACGCGGGGGTGTAGTAGGGCCGCTCCCCGCTCGCGTCGGCGGGCAGGGTGGGGGTGGAGTGGTCCAGCGTCGCGAAGGTGCGGTCGGGGCGGCGGACCTTCAGCCCCCGGCTCTCGATCTCGGAGAAGGCCTGCGGGCTGGTGACCTCGTGGACCAGATGCAGGTCGATGTAGAGCACCGCCGGGGCGTCCGGCGTTTCCGCCTGCACCACGTGCCGGTTCCACACCTTCTCGAACAGGGTCTCAGGCATATTCGGCCTCGCGCTGCGGAGCAGGGGCGGGCGCGTTGATCGGCTCCAGCCAGTTGTGGCGATCCGGCGTCGCGCCGGTGAACAGGCCGCGGAAGGCGGCGTTGACCGCCTTGGTCACCGGGCCCGGACCGGCGGCGCGGGTGGTGATGCCGTCCACCGAGCGCACCGGGGTGATCTCGGCGGCCGTGCCGGTCATGAAGATCTCGTCGGCGACGTACAGGGCTTCGCGCGGCAGGATCTGCTCGCGGGTTTCGTAGCCCAGACCGCGCGCCAGCTTCAGCACGCTGTCGCGGGTGATGCCCATCAGGATGGAGGCGGCGGCGGGCGGGGTGATGATCTCGCCGTCCTTAACGATAAAGAGGTTCTCGCCGGCGCCTTCAGACAGGCGACCGTCGGTGCCCAGGGCGATGCCTTCGCCGAAGCCGCCGACGCGGGCTTCACGCCCGATCAGGTAGGAGGACAGGTAGTTGCCGCCCGCCTTTGCGCCCGAGGGCACGGTGTTCGGGGCGATGCGCGACCAGCTGGCGACGCAGGCGTCCACGCCCTTCTCCAGCGCCTCCTCGCCCAGATAGGCCCCCCACGGGAAGGCGGCGATGGCGACATCGACGTTCATGTTCTCGGGAGAGGGCGTCACCCCCATGCCGCAGACGCCGAGGAAGGCGATGGGACGGATGTAGGCGGACTTCTGGCCGGTCGAGCGCACGGTGGCGCGGCAGGCCTCGACCAGCTCGTCCACCGTATAGGGCAGCTCGATATGATACATGCGGGCGCTGTCGAACAGGCGGCGCACATGGTCGGTCAGGCGGAAGCCGCAGGGGCCGTTCGGGGTGTCATAGACGCGGATGCCCTCGAACACCGAGGTGCCGTAGTGCAGGGCATGGCTCATCACGTGGATCTTCGCATCCGCCCAGGGCGTCAGCTCACCATTGACCCAGATATGTTCAGCCAGCGGCCGCATAGGCGTACTCCTGTCGGGGGGCGGCGTCCGGGCGCGAGGCCTCGATGATCGCCAGCAATTCGTGGTCGTTGATCTCGCCGATCTCGTCGGCGCGCCGTTTGAAGCCGGCGAAGGCGGCGGCCAGATGGGCGCCGGCGACGGGCTGGCCCAGCGCCTCGGCGCGCTTGGCCACGGCGTGGCGGCCCGAGTGCTTGCCCAGCACGAACCAAGTGCCTTCGAAGCCGACGTCCTGCGGGCGCATGATCTCGTAGGTCGAGGGATCGGCCATCATGCCGTGCTGGTGGATGCCCGCCTCGTGGGCGAAGGCGTTCAGGCCGACGATGGCCTTGTTGCGCACGACCGGGGTGTGGGTGATCTCGCTCAGCAGGCGGCTGGCGCGGACCAGATGGGTCGCGTCCACGCCGGTGTGCAGGCCATAACGGTCCGAGCGGGTGCGGATGGCCATGACCATCTCCTCGATCGAGGCGTTGCCCGCCCGCTCGCCGATGCCGTTGATGGCGCCCTCGATCTGGCGGGCGCCGGCTTCGACGGCGGCCAGCGAGTTGGCGACGGCCATGCCCAGATCGTCGTGACAGTGGGCCGAGAAGACCACGTGCGGGTGACGCACGCGGACGGCGGCGATCAGGTTGCGATAAATCTCCGCGATCTCGCCCGGCGTCGAATAGCCGACGGTGTCCGGGATGTTCAGGGTGGTGGCGCCCGCCGATGCGGCGACCTCGCACACCTCGGCCAGGAATTCAGGCTCGGTGCGGATGGCGTCCTCGGGGCTGAACTCGACGTCCTCGAAACGGGTGCGGGCGTAGGCGACCGAGCGCTCGGCGGCGGCCAGCACCTCGGCCTTGGACATCCTCAGCTTGGCCGAGCGGTGGATCGGGCTGGTGCCCAGGAAGATGTGGATGCGGCGCTCGGACGTGCCGGACAGGCCCCGGTAGGCCGCGTCGATGTCGGATTCGTTCGAGCGGGCCAGCGAGCAAAAGACGGGGCCTTCGACCTCGCCGACGACGCGACGCACGCATTCCTCGTCGCCGGGCGAGGCGGCGGCGAAACCGGCCTCGACCACATCGACCTTCATCTCGGCCAGGACGCGGGCCATGCGGACCTTGTCTTCCGGTCCCATGGAGAAGCCGGGCGCCTGTTCGCCGTCACGCAGGGTGGTGTCGAAGACGACGACCTTGTCCGGATCGGCGGCGACGGCCTGTTGGACCCTGGTCATGCCGCTACCTCGGGATGGAAGGTGGCGGCGCTGACGCGGGTGACGCCGAACAGCTTGTCGATCTGGCGGCCCAGCGTCCGGGTGCAGCGCCCGTCGTCGCGACCACGCACGGCCATCTCGATCCGACGCGCCGCGCCTTCGTCACGCATGGTGATGCCGTCGATATGGAAGCCACGGCGCTCCACCAGACCGATCAGGCGCTGGAGCGAGCCATCGGCGCGGTCAATGTTCAGGTGCAGGGTTTCGGTGCTCATGGCTCAGGCGCCTTCCATCATTTCGGCGTTGTTCTTTCCGGGCGGGACCAGCGGCCACACGTTCTCCCGGGGATCGATGATGACGTGTGCGAGGCAGGGGCCGTCGGCGGCCAGCAGGCGGGCGATCCCGGCCTGAACCTCCTCGCGTCGACTAATTCGGAAGGCCTCGACGCCGAACGCCTCGGCGACCTTCACGAAGTCCGGATTGTCGGACAGGTCGATCTCCGAGTAGTTGCCGTCGAAGAACAGCTCCTGCCACTGGCGGACCAGACCCAGCGAGCTGTTGTCCAGCAGCAGAACCTTCACCGCGACGCCGTAGCGACGCAGGGTGGCCAGCTCCTGCACATTCATCATGAAGCCGCCGTCGCCGGCGATGACGACGACCGTGGCGTCCGGATCGGACAGCTTGGCGCCGATGCCGGCGGGCAGGCCGAAGCCCATGGCGCCCAGACCGCCCGAGGTGATGTGGGCTTCCGGCTTGGCGAAGCGACAGTGCTGGGCGGCCCACATCTGGTGCTGGCCGACGTCGCAGGCCGCGACGAAATCGTCACCGGCGGCTTCCGACACGGCCTTCAGCAGGGCAGGGGCGTAGACGCCTTCGCCCGGCGCGTCGGCATAGCGGAAGGCAGTGCGCTGGACCCGGCTGGCGCAGTGGATCATCCACGGATCAATGGCTGGACCCTTGCCCGCCAGATGGGCGGTCAGGGCCTCGATACCCGGCGCCAGCTCGCCCGCGACCGGGATCCAGGTCTCGCGCAGCTTGCCGATTTCCGAGGCGTCGATGTCGAAATGGATGACGCGGGCGTGGGGGGCGAACTCGGCCAGCTTGCCGGTGGCGCGGTCGTCGAAACGAGCGCCCAGAACGATCAGCAGATCGGCCTCCTGCACGGCCTCATTGGCCGCGCGCGTGCCGTGCATGCCCAGCATGCCCTGGAAGCCGGGGGCGTCGGTGGGGATGGTTCCCAGCGCATTCAGGGTGGCGACCGACGGGATGCCGGTGGTCTCGGCGAAGGCGCGGACCTGTTCGGTGGCGCGTCCGATCTTCACCCCGCCACCGACATAGATCAGCGGACGCTGGGCGGCGCGGATGGCGTCAGCGGCCGCGGCGATGGCGTCGTAATCCGTCGGGACGGTTTCGTTCGGATAGTGGAAACCAAAGTCGTCCGTGGTCTGGCCGACCTGAACATCCTTGGGCAGGTCGATCAGGACCGGGCCGGGGCGGCCCGATGCGGCGATGTGGAAGGCTTCCTCGACCGCGGCGGGAACGTCGGCGGAATCGCGGACCAGAATGGAGTGCTTCACGATCGGCAGGGTGACGCCCAGGATGTCGATCTCCTGGAAGGCGTCGGTGCCCATGACGCCCTGGGCGACGTTGCCGGTGATGCAGACGACCGGGATGGAATCCATCATCGCATTGGCGATGCCGGTGATCAGGTTGGTGGCGCCGGGGCCGGAGGTGGCCATGCAGACCCCGACCTTGCC
>JAVHYH010000051.1 GCA_031119155.1 Brevundimonas sp. | reverse complement strand
CGCCGAAGCCGCCGCCTCCGCTCCAGCCCCCGCCGCCGCCACGGCCGCCGCGGCTGCTGTTGCGCAGGGCTTCGCTGCAGGCCCAGATCAGGACGGGCGCCACGCCATTGCCGCGCCGCCGCCGTCCACGCCCGCCGACGCTGCCGATCAGGCCCAGCGCCAGGAACAGGAAGACGACGACGAGCAGGATCGCAGGACCGATCGGCGCGCCCGAGCGGGGGCGTTCGGCGGTCGCCGCCCGCGCCTGCGCCTCGGCCGGATCGAGCCGGAGCTGGGCGTCGATGGCGTCCACCCCGGCGGTGACGCCACGGTCGAAGTCGCCGTCGCGCAGGGCGGGCAGGATTTCATCGTGGATGATCAGGGCCGAGAGGGCGTCGGTCAGCACCGGCTCAAGTCCGTAGCCGACCTCGATACGGACGCGGCGTTCGTCACGCGCGATCAGCAGCAGGACGCCGTTGTTCTTCTCCGACTGGCCGATGCCCCAGGCGCGGCCGAGCTGATAGCCGTACTCCTCGATCTCGCGACCCTGCAGATCGGGGACGGTGGCCACGACCACCTGATCCGTCGTCGTCTGCTCCAGCGCCGCGAGCTTGGTCGTCAGCGCCGCCTCGGTCGCGGGCGACAGCAGGTCGGCCTGATCGACGACCCGCCCGGTGAGCGGCGGGAAGCGCGCACCCGACTGGGCGAAGGCGGGGACGGTCGCCAGCCAGACGGCGGCGAACGCCACCGCGAGGATCGCGGCCAGGCGCGCCATCGGCCTTTCCTGCAGGCGAGGGATCACTGGGCGGGCGCAGCCGGCGCGGGCGAGGCGGGCGAGGCGGGCGGGGCTGAGCCGGGCGCCGCCGAGGGCGGGGGCGTGGCCGGGTTCAGGGCGTCAAAGTTGACGTTGGGCGCGGTCTGGGCCGCCTCGGTGGCGGCGAAGGCCTGCATCGGCCGCGATCCGCTGTGCAGCGTCCCGGCCCAGATGGCGGTCGGGAAGACGCGCAGGGTCGTGTTGTAGTCGCGGACGGCCTCATTGTAGTCGCGCCGCGCCACCGCGATGCGGTTCTCGGTGCCTTCCAGCTGGGACTGGAGGGCGAGGAAATTCTGGTTGGACTGCAGCTGCGGATAGTTCTCGGTGACCATCAGCAGGCGGGACAGGGCCTGCGAGAGCTCGCCCTGAGCCGCTTGGAAGCGCTGGAAGGCCTGCGGATCGTTCAGGGTCTCGGGCGTGACCTGCACGCTGGTGGCGCGGGCGCGGGCCTCGATGACCTGCGTCAGGGTCGTGCGCTCCTGCACCGCCGCGCCCTGCACGGTGGAGACGAGGTTGGGGATCAGGTCGGCCCGGCGCTGGTACTGCGACTGGACGTCAGCCCAGCGCGCCTTGGCGGCCTCTTCCTTGGTCGGGATCGCATTGATGCCGCAGCCGGTGACGGCGGGGGCGAGAACCACCACGGCGGCGACGGCCGCAAGGCGGGGCGAAATCCGGATCATCGGCGTCTCCTCAGACAGCGTTGCAAGAGACTATTGGGCCGGACCGGCTCCGGTTCAAGCGTCCAGCGACTCTGCGTCCACACCCGCGCTGCGGCAGGCGGCGGTGTAGGTGTTGGCTAGCAGACAGGCGATGGTCATCGGGCCGACGCCGCCGGGCACCGGGGTGATGCGACCGGCCACGGCGGCGGCCTCGTCGAAGGCCACGTCGCCGACGACGCGGGTCTTGCCCTCGGCGGCCTTGACCGGGTCCTTCGAGGGGACGCGGTTGATGCCGACGTCGATGACCGTGGCGCCCGGCTTGATCCAGTCGCCGCGCACCATCTCGGGACGGCCCACGGCGGCGACCACGATGTCGGCGGTGCGGCACAGGGCGGGCAGGTCGCGGGTGCGCGAGTGGGCGATGGTGACGGTGCAGCTCTCGGCCAGCAGCAGCTGGGCCATCGGCTTGCCGACGATGTTGGAGCGGCCCACGACCACGGCGTTCAGCCCGGTCAGGTCGCCCAGCTCAGCCCGCAGCAGCATGATGCAGCCCAGCGGGGTGCAGGGAACCATGCCGGGCAGGCCGACGGCCAGACGGCCCGCGTTGACCACATGGAAGCCGTCGACGTCCTTGTCCGGGCTGATGGCGTCCAGGACGGTGCTGCTGTCGATATGGCCGGGCAGGGGCAGCTGGACGAGGATGCCGTGGATGCCCGCGTCGGCGTTCAGGTCAGCGATGAGGGCCAGAAGCTCGGTCTGGGTCGTCTCGGCCGGCAGGCGGTGGGTGTCGGAGCGCATGCCGGCCCGCTGCGTCGTTTCGCCCTTGTTGCGGACGTAGATCTGGCTGGCGGGATCCTCACCGACGATGACCACGGCCAGTCCCGGCTTCACGCCATGGGCTGATTCAAGCCGCGCTGAGGCGGCGGCGACCCGCTCCACCAGCCCGGCCGCGAAGGCCTTGCCGTCAATCAGGGTCGCGCGGGCGGGTTCGGCCGTCATGGGGGTCTCGGCTCCGGTCGTCAGGAATCGTGCGGTCCGCGCGATTTACAGAGGGGCGGGTTCGGCGTCTATGATCACCTCCGACTCCACGAGGACTCCGTATGCGCCGTAAGACCATTCTCGCCGCCGTCAGCAGTCTGGCGATCGCCGCCGCCCTTGCCGGGCCCGCTTTCGCCCAGGAGCCCACGCCGTTGGCGCCGGGCGACCAGATCGAGGGCGAGATCGCCGAGGGGGATGCGACCGCGCCGGACGACGCCTACCGCTATGACAGCTTCGCCATCACCGCGGTGGCCGGTCAGCGGTTCGAGGTCATCATGCGGTCCGAGGCCTTCGACTCCTATCTGCAGGTGCAGAAGCAGGGTGAGGACGAGGACGGCGAGCCTCTGGCCAGCGACGACGATGGTCTGGGCGAGGGGCTGCACTCCCGTCTGCGGTTCACCGCGCCGAGCGACGGGGTCTATGTCCTGCGCGCCCGGCCGATCTCCGGCCTGGACGGCGGCGCCTACAGCCTGAGCCTGACCGAGCGCGGGCCGGCCGAACCTGAACCGGCGCCGCAGGCGATCACCCTGGGCCAGACCGTCGAGGGCGAGATCGGAGATGAGTCCCCGGAGAGCGACGAGGGCGCCGCCTATCAGGCCTGGACCTTCAGCGGTCGCAGCGGCGACCGGGTGTCGATCGCGCTGGACGCCGAGGACTTCGACCCGCTGGTTCGGCTCGGCCGGACGGTGAACGGGGTCTTCTCGGAGCTGGCCTACAACGACGACGGTCCGGACTCGGGCCTGAACTCGCGGCTGGTCTTCACCCTGACGGAGACCGGAGACTACATCATCCGCGCCACCCCCCTGAGCGCGGGCGGGAAGGGCAGCTACAGCCTGACCCTGTCGGAAGGGCCGCCGCCGGTGCAGGCGAGGGACATCCGGATCGGTGAAGAGGTCCGGGGCGAGCTGACCGAGACCGACGGCCGCAGCGCCAACGGCAACCGCGCCGACGCCTACCGCTTCAACGGCCGCGAGGGGCAGCGGGTCCGCATCGACATGACCTCGAGCGCCTTCGACACCTATGTCGAGCTGTTCGATGAGAACCAGACCAGTCTGGCGACGGACGACGACGGCGGGCCGGAGGGGACCAACTCGCGCCTGATCTTCACCCTGCCGCGCACGGGCTCCTATGTGATCGAGGCCCGGGCCTTCTCGGACTCGACCGGCGCATACCGCCTGAACCTGGCCGAGGTCGAGCCCGAGAAGCCGCCGCAACCGCTGGCCTTCGGCGCGACCCTGCAGGGTGAGATCGACGAGAACGATTCCCGCGACGACGACGACCGGGGCTTCGACGCCTTCGTCTTCGAGGGACGCGAGGGGCAGCGCGTGCGGGCGATCATGCGTTCGGGCGACTTCGACACCTATCTGCAGATCGGCGCCGCCGAGGGCGACTTCTCGGCGCTGGCGTCGGATGACGACGGACTGGGCGAGGGCACGGATTCGCGCCTGAGCTTCACCCTGCCGAGCGATGGCCGCTACGTGCTGCGCGCCTCGCCGCTGGGGTCCGACGGGGAGGGGCTCTACTCCCTGGAACTGCAGGACCGCGGGCCGCAGCCCCAGCCGGGCAGCCTGCTGGTCGGGACGACCGCGCGCGGCGTGCTGGGCGAGACCGACGCCACCGCCGACGACAACAGCTTCTATGACGCCTATCGGGTCACCCTGAAGGAAGACGAGAAGCTGGTGATCAAGATGGTGTCCAATGAGGTGGACAGCTTCATCGTCATCGGCCGACCGACCGAGAGCGGCGGGTTCGAGGGGCTGGGATCGGATGACGACGGCCTGTCGGACACCCACTCCAAGCTGGAGTGGACCGCGCCGGAGGACGGCACGTTCGAGATCCGCGCCGGCACCTTCCAGCAGGGCCAGACGGGCGCCTATGCCCTTATCGTCGAGAAACAACCCTGACGGCGGGAGCGCCGCCCATGTCCGACTTTCCCCCGTCCGGCCTCGTCGCCCGCAAGGACCAGCATCTGGACGTGATCCTGTCCGGCAAGGCCCGGCACGGGCGGGGAACCGGGCTGGAGGCGGTGCGCTTCGTCCATGAGGCGCTGCCGGACCTCGACTATGGCAAGATCGACCTGGGCGCGGACTTCCTCGGGCGTCGGCTGAAGGCGCCCTTGCTGATCAGTTCGATGACCGGCGGACCGACGCGGGCCGAGGCGATCAACGCCCGGCTGGCCGAGGCGGCGCAGCATCTGGGCATCGCCCTGGCCGTCGGCTCGCAGCGGGCGGCGCTGGAGGTGGAGACGCCGACGCCGGGGCTGGACATGAGCCTGCGTCTGAAGGCGCCGGACACCCCGATCCTGGCCAACATCGGCGCGGCCCAGCTGACGCGGGGCGTCGGGCCGGACGAGGCGCGGCGGCTCGTGGACATGATCGCCGCCGATGCCCTGATCGTGCATCTGAACCCGCTGCAGGAGGCCTGCCAGCCCGAGGGCGACCGCGACTGGTGGGGCGTGGGCGCGGCGCTGGAGGCCCTGATCCGGGCCGCCGACTTCCCGGTGGTGGTCAAGGAGACCGGGGCGGGCATCTCGGCCGCGACGGCGAAGCGACTGGCGGACATGGGCGTGGCGGCTCTGGACGTCTCCGGGGCCGGCGGCTCGAACTGGGCGCTGGTCGAGGGCGAGCGGGCCGAGGCGGACGCCGACAAGGCCCATGCCGCCGCCTTCGCGGACTGGGGCCTTCCGACAGCGCGGGCGATCAGCGAGGCGCGGGCCGCCTGTCCCCGGACCCTGATCATCGGTTCGGGCGGCATTCGCGACGGCGTCGACGCGGCCCGGGCGATCCGTCTGGGCGCCGACATGGTCGGGCAGGCGGCCGGGGTGCTGCAGGCCGCGACGGTCTCGACCGAGGCCGTGGTGGCGCATTTCCAGACGGTGATCCGGCAACTGAGGACCGTCTGCTTCTGTACGGGGTCCGCCAACCTGACGGCGCTGGCGCGGGCGCCGCTGGAAGCCTGAAAAGTGCACTCGGAAAAAAATAGAGTGCACTTTAGTGCACTTTTTCGCGTGACGCGGGGTGGTGGAGGGCCGTTTCAACCTCGAACCAGGGCGTCGGGCATAGGGCCGGGAGCCGGGAGCCGGGAGCCGGGCGACGGGGGCTCGGCGAGGGTTTCCTGTGCGGCGGGGCATTCAGCCTGTGCTCAACCCGGAGGGAGCGTCACGGACCGCGATGTCAAAGACCGGCGGACAGTCTGACATGCCGATGCGTCAAATTTGGTCGTAGGGGCGGCTCACCTCTCCATCGCCCGCTTCAAGGCGATGGGGAGGACAGATCGGCGTCTTCGCCGATCAGGAGGGGGCGGCGCAGGTGGGGACCAAATGGCCCGCCGACACCGGTGTTCGAGGTTCCTCCGGTCCTGACGGAGTCGCCCTCTCCTGATCGACGCTGACGCGCCGATCTGTCCTCTCCATTCGCTTGAAGGGCGAATGGAGAGGTGAGGCTGACTTTCCCGGGATTGGCGGGGCGAGGGGAGACGTTACGCCGACGGCAGCAGCTCTCCCGCGAACACCCGATACCGCCCCTCGCGCACCGTCGCTGTGGCGCGCTCGATATCGGGGGCGAAGTATTTGTCCGACACGTAGGGTTCGGCGGCTTCGCGGACGATGCTCCAGACCTGTTCGAGGTCGGGCGAACTGGTCAGGGGGCGGTGGAAGTCGAGGCCCTGGGCGGCGGCGAGGAGTTCTATGCCGACGACGGTGGCGGTGTTTTCGGCCATGTCGAGCAGGCGGCGGGCGCCGTGGGTGGCCATGGAGACGTGGTCTTCCTGATTGGCGCTGGTCGGCACGGTGTCGATGACGCAGGGGTGGGCGACCATGCGGTTCTCGGCGACGAGGGCGGCGGCGGTGACCTGGGCGATCATGAAGCCGGAGTTCAGGCCGCTTTCCTTCACAAGGAAGGCGGGCAGTTCGCTCATCTTCGGATCGACCAGGATGGAGGTGCGGCGCTCGGAGATGTTTCCGATCTCGCACAGGACCATGGCGATCTGGTCGGCGGCGTAGGCGACCGGTTCGGCGTGGAAGTTGCCGCCGGAGATGACGTCCCCGTCCTCGATGAAGACCAGCGGGTTGTCGGTCACGGCATTGGCCTCGCGCACCAGCATGGCGGCGGCGTTGCGCAGGACGTCGAGGGTGGCGCCCATGACCTGCGGCTGGCAGCGCAGGGAGTAGGGGTCCTGCACCTTGGCGCAGTCGTGGCGGTGGCTGTCGCGGATGGCCGAGCCGGAGATCAGGGCGCGCAGTCGGGCGGCGACGTCGATCTGGCCGGGCTGGCCGCGCAGGGCGTGGATGCGGTGATCGAACGGGGCGTCCGAGCCCTTGAGCGCATCGACCGACAGGGCGCCGGCGGCGATGCCCGCGGCGAAGACGGCCTCGGCGGCGAACAGGCCGGCCAGCGCCAGGGCGGTCGAGCACTGGGTGCCGTTGAGCAGGGCGAGACCTTCCTTGGGACCGAGCACGACGGGCTTGAGGCCGACGCGGGCGAGGGCGGCTTCGGCGGTCAGGATCTCGCCCTTGTGGCGGGCCTCTCCGACACCGATCAGGACGCAGGACATATGGGCCAGCGGGGCCAGATCGCCCGAGGCGCCGACCGAGCCCTTGGACGGGATGGACGGCAGGATGTCGGCATTCACCAGCGCGATCAGGGCCTCCAGCGTGCCGCGACGGACGCCCGATGCGCCCCTGGACAGGCTGGCGATCTTCAGCACCAGCAGCAGGCGGGTGACGTCGTCTGACAGCAGGGCGCCGACGCCGCAGGCGTGGCTGAGGACGAGGTTCTTCTGAAGGGTTTCAAGGTCTTCCGGCGCGATACTGGTGTTGGCCAGCAGGCCGAAGCCGGTGTTGATCCCATAGACGGTGCGGCCCTCGGCGAGGATGGCGGCGACGACGGCCGCGCCCTTCTCGACGTTCGCCCAGGCGGCGTCTGTCAGGCTGACCGTGACCGGGCCTTCGAGGACAGCGCGAAGCTGCGGCAGGGTGAGCGGGGATTGGCCGATGGTGATGTGGGTCATGATGCTTACTTCAGGCCCGGCAGGTTCAGGCCATGTTCGCGCGCGGCCGCCTTGGCGATCTCATAGCCCGCGTCGGCGTGGCGCATGACGCCGGTGGCGGGGTCGTTCCAGAGGACGCGTTCAAGGCGGGCGGCGGCTTCGGGGGTGCCGTCGGCGACGATGACGACGCCGGAGTGCTGGCTGTAGCCCATGCCGACGCCGCCGCCGTGGTGCAGGGAGACCCAGCTGGCGCCGGACGCCGTGTTGAGCAGGGCGTTGAGCAGGGGCCAGTCGGAGACGGCGTCGGAGCCGTCCTGCATGGCCTCGGTCTCGCGGTTCGGGCTGGCGACCGAGCCGCTGTCGAGGTGGTCACGGCCGATGACGATGGGGCCGGACAGTTCGCCCGAGGCGACCATCTCGTTGAACATCAGGCCCGCGCGGTGACGGTCGCCCAGACCGATCCAGCAGATGCGGGCGGGCAGGCCCTGGAAGGCGATGCGCTCACCGGCCATGTCGAGCCAGCGGTGCAGGCCCGCGTTGTCCGGGAACAGCTTTTTCATCGCCGCGTCGGTCTTGCGGATGTCCTCCGGATCGCCGGTCAGCGAGGCCCAGCGGAAGGGGCCGACGCCGCGGCAGAAGAGGGGGCGGATGTAGGCCGGGACGAAGCCAGGGAAGTCGAAGGCGTTCTGGACGCCCGCGTCGAAGGCGACCTGACGGATGTTGTTGCCGTAGTCGGTGACGGGGATGCCCATGGCCTCGAAATCGAGCATGGCCTGGACGTGGACGGCGCAGGATTTCCGGGCGGCGGCCTCGACGGCGGCGGGGTCGGACTGACGCTTGGCTTCCCACTCGGCGACGGTCCAGCCCATGGGCAGGTAGCCGTTGACGAGGTCGTGGGCGCTGGTCTGGTCGGTGACCAGATCGGGGCGGACACCGCGCTTGATCAGTTCAGGCAGGACTTCAGCTGCATTGCCCAACAGGCCGACAGATATGGCTTTTCCGGTCGCCTTGGCGTCTTCGATCAGGGCGAGAGCCTCGTCCAGGGTCTCGGCCATGACGTCGAGGTAGCGGGTGCGCAGGCGCATCTCGATCCGGCTGCGCTGGCACTCGACGGCGAGGCAGGAGGCGCCGGCCATGGTCGCCGCCAGCGTCTGGGCGCCGCCCATGCCGCCGAGGCCCGCGGTCAGGATCCATTTGCCGGACCAGTCGCCGCCGTAGTGCTGGCGTCCGGCCTCCATAAAGGTCTCATAGGTGCCCTGAACGATGCCCTGGGTGCCGATGTAGATCCACGAGCCGGCGGTCATCTGGCCGTACATGGCCAGGCCCTTCCTATCGAGCTCGTTGAAGTGGTCCCAGGTCGCCCATTTGGGAACGAGGTTGGAGTTGGCGATCAGGACGCGCGGGGCGTCGGCGTGGGTGCGGAAGACGCCGACCGGCTTGCCCGACTGGACCAGCAGGGTCTGGTCGGCCTCCAGCGCGCGGAGCTGTTCGACGATGGTGTCGAAGGCCTGCCAGTTGCGGGCCGCCTTGCCGATGCCGCCGTAGACGACGAGGTCTTCAGGACGCTCGGCGACCTCGGGGTCGAGGTTGTTCATCATCATGCGCAGGGCGGCCTCGGCGGCCCAGGTCTTGGCGGTCATTTCCGTGCCGCGCGGGGCGCGGACGATGCGGGCGTTGCTGTTGCTCATATTCAGGCTCGCTGGCTGATCGCGAAGTCGCGGGCGGCGGTGAGGACGTCGCGCAGGGTGCGCGTGATGGGGGCGGCGCGGGCCGGGTCGAAGGGCGTGGGCCAGGTGGCCGAGGTCATCTCTGCGGGCTCGTCGACATAACCGCGGCAGGCGAGTTCCATCTGGATCGCGTGCACGCCCTTGGCCAGTTGCCCGTAGTGGCGCGTGGTCCAGCCGCCCTTGAAGCGGCCGTTGACGACGTGGCTGTCGCCCGAGGCGATGCAGGCGGCCTCGATCGCAGAGGTCAGGGCCGGGTCGCAGGTCGCGCCGCCGTTGTCGCCGATGTTGAACTGCGGCAGCTGGCCGTCGAACAGGCGCGGAACGTGCGAGCGGATGGAGTGGGCGTCGTAGAGGACGACAGGGCCCTTGGCCGACAGACGCTCGATCTGGGCCGTCAGGGCGGCATGGTAGGGATCGAAGAATTCGGTGCGACGGGCCTCGATCTCGACCGCGTCAGGCTCCTGACCGGGCTGGTAGAGGGGCTCGCCGTCGAAGGTCTCGGTGGGGCACAGGCCCGTGGTGGTCATGCCGGGATAAAGGGACTGGCCCGACGGGTCGCGGTTTACGTCGATGACGCTGCGCGAGATGGCGGTGCGCACTGTAGTGGCGCCGAGCTCGGTCGCGAAGGCGTAGAGGCGGTCGATCCACCAGTCGGCGTCCTTGCGGGCGCGCCAGGGGTCGACCATGCGGGCCTCGATGGCCGCCGGGATGTCCGTGCCGGTGTGGGGGAAGGCGACGATCAGGGGGGCGTCGCCGGGCGTCACCGTCAGCCAGTCGCTCATGCTCGCCTCCGTCTTGTCAGGGTGTCGATTATGTATAGACATATTCGGGTCGATGGAGAGTTGTCCAGTGCCGGAAGCCGCCGCCCACAGTCTGTTCTTCTCCCGCGCCCTGCTGCCGGACGGCTGGGCCGGGAATGTGCGGATCACCGTCGCGGACGGAATGGTCTCGGGCGTCGAGACGGGGGCTGTGCAGGCGCCGGGCGAGCTCGATCTGGGCGTCGTGCTGCCGGGTCTGTCGAACGTGCACAGCCATGCCTTCCAGCGGGCCATGGCCGGGCTGACCGAAGAGCGCGGGCCGAACGAGGGCGATGACTTCTGGTCCTGGCGGGCGCTGATGTACCGCTTCCTCGACCGGGGCGGACCGGAGGAGATCGAGGCGATCACAGCGCTGGCGTTTGCCGAGATGCTGGAGGGCGGCTTCACCCGCGTCGGCGAGTTCCACTACCTGCACAGTGACCCGGACGGACGCGCCTATGCCGACCGGGGCGAGCTGGCGGGACGCATCGCGGCGGCGGCGGATCAAACGGGCATCGCACTGACCCTGCTGCCGGTCTTCTATGCTCATGCAGGCTTCGGCGGGACGGATCCCGCGCACGGACAGCGCCGCTTTATCAATGACATCGACGGCTTCGCGAAGCTGATGGATGAGAGCCGGAAGATCGCCTCGAGCCTGCCGGATGCGGTCGTCGGCGTGGCGCCGCACAGTCTGCGGGCGGTGACTCCGGAGGAGATCGCGGCGGTGGCGCCGATGGCCGGCGACGGGCCGGTGCACATCCATGCGGCGGAGCAGACCAAGGAAGTTCAGGACTGCCTCGACTGGTCCGGGGCGCGACCGGTGCAGTGGCTGCTGGACCATGTCGGGCTGGACCGGCGCTGGTGTCTGATCCACGCGACCCATCTGACCGCGGACGAGACGACGCGGATGGCGCAGAGCGGCGCGGTGGCCGGCCTGTGCCCGGTGACCGAGGCGAATCTGGGCGACGGCGTCTTCCCGGCGGTGGACTTCTTCGCGCAGGGCGGGGCGTTCGGGGTCGGGACCGACTCGAACGTGCTGATCGACGCGGCGGGCGAGCTTAGGGCGCTGGAGTACAGCCAGCGGCTGACGCGGCGCGGGCGGGCGGTGCTGGCGGACAAGGAGGCCTCGACCGGCGGGACCCTGTACCGGCGCGCGCTGGCGGGCGGGGCGCAGGCGACGCAAGGGACGACCGGGATCGCGGTCGGGCAGGCGGCGGACTTCGTGTCGCTGGAGACCGATGATCTGGCCTATGCGGGCCGGACGGACGACGCCCTGCTGGACAGTCTGGTGTTCGCCGGGCCGAAGCGGGCGATCCGCACGGTCTGGCGGCGGGGGCGGGTGGTGGTCGAGAACGGCCGCCATGTGGGCCGGGACGCCATCGAAGCCCGCTATCGCCGGGCGCTGGACGCCGTGTTGGGCGGATGAGTTCGCTGCATCGCCGGATCGGCGCGGACATCGAACGGCGCATCCTGTCGGGCGAATGGCAACCCGGCGCGCGGGTGCCGACCGAGGCGGAGTTGCAGGCCGAATACGGCTGTGCGCGGATGACCGTGTCCAAGGCATTGACCGATCTGTCGGCGCGCGGACTGATCGTGCGGCGTCGCCGGGCCGGATCCGTGGTGGCGCGGCCGCCGGTGCATTCGGCCGTGCTGGACATTCCCGACATCGCCGCCGAGATCGCCGCACGCGGCATGGCCTATGGCTATGAGCGGCTGGAGCGCGCCGAACGGGCGGCGACGGCGGATGAGGCCTGGTTGGGCGAGCGGGTCGTGGCGGTGGCCTGTCTGCACCGGGCCGACGGCGCGCCCTTCGCGCTGGAGCGACGCCTGATCGGGCTGGCGGCGACCCCGGAGGCGGCGGGTGAGACTTTCGAGACCGTGTCGCCGGGCGGCTGGCTGCTGAAACGGGCGCCCTGGACCGAGGCCGAGCACCGGATCGCGGCGGTGGCGGCGGACAGGGAGACGGCGCTGCGACTGGATCTGGCGGCGGGCGAGGCCTGTCTGAAGCTTGAACGCCGGACCTGGGCTGACGGCCGGGGCGTGACCTGGGCGTGGCAGACCTTCCCGGGACAGGCCTATGATCTGGTCGCCCGCTTCTCTCCCGCGCGCCCGGAGGCCCGATGAGCACGATCCTGCTGACCGATTGCCATGTGGCGACCATGGTTCCCGGCGTGCCCTACGGGGCCATCGAGGACGCCGCCATCCTGATCCGCGACGGCAGGATCGAATGGGTCGGGCCGAGCGCTGAGGCGCCAGCGGCGGATGCGGTCGAGCGGCTGGGCGGACGCTGGGTCACGCCGGGGCTGATCGACTGCCATACGCATCTGGTGTTCGGCGGCGACCGGTCGGGTGAGTTCGAGCAGCGACTGGGCGGCGCGACCTATGAGGAGATCGCGCGCGCCGGCGGCGGCATCGTCTCGTCGGTGAAGGCGACGCGGGCGTCGTCGGAAGATGATCTGTATGCGAGCGCCCTGTCGCGGCTGGAGGGGTTGAAGGCCACGGGCGTAACCACGGTGGAGATCAAGTCCGGCTATGGCCTCGACCGCGATAGCGAGCTGGCCATGCTGCGGGTGGCGCGGCGGATCGGGCGCGAGGCGGGGGTGCGGGTTCGCACCAGCTATCTGGGCCTGCACGCCGTACCGCCGGAACTGAAGGCGGAACGCGGCGCCTATGTCGATCTGGCCATCGACGGTATTTTGCCGGAGGCCCATGCGCAGGGGCTGGTCGACATGGTCGACGCCTATTGCGAGCCCATCGCCTTCACGACGGAGGAGGTGAGCCGCCTGTTCGGCAAGGCGAAGGCGTTGGGCCTGCCGGTCAAGTTGCATGCGGACCAGCTGTCGGACGGGGGCGGGGCGGCGCTGGCGGCGAAGTATGACGCCCTGTCGGCGGATCACGTCGAGCACACGACGGAGCCGGGCGTGAGGGCGATGGCGGAAGCGGGCGTGGTCGCCGTGCTGCTGCCGGGGGCCTTCCTGATGCTGCGCGAGACGACCCTGCCTCCGGTGGCGCTGTTCCGGGAGCATGGGGTTCAGATGGCGGTGGCGACGGACTGCAATCCGGGCACCTCGCCGGTGGCGTCGATGACGGCGGCGCTGAACCTGGCCTGCGTGCAGTTCCGTCTGACGCCCGAGGAGGCGCTGGCCGGGGCGACGCGGATCGCCGCGAAGGCGCTGGGCCTGACCGATGTCGGGACCATCGAAGCCGGCAAGGCCGCCGATCTGGCGGTGTGGGACATCAGCCGTCCGGCCGAGCTCTGCTACTGGCTGGGCAAGCCCTTGCTGAACGCCCGCTATGTGGCCGGCGAGCGCGCATAGGTAGTTTGTTAAGGCGAATCCCCGCAACCTTCCCGGCATGAAACGGGATGCGGTCGAGATCGGTCTGGTGGTCGCCCTGGTGGCGACGACGATCCTGTTCGGCCTGGCGACCAGCCTGCAGGCGATGAGCGTCTTCGCCTAGATCTTCCACTCGGTGAGGACGGCGACGTCGGGGCGCGGACGCTCCAACGGCGCTTCGGCCAGGGTGCCGATGTGGATGAAGCCAGCGACAAGCTCGCCGTCGCGAACGCCAAGCAGTTCAACCGCTTCCGCGTCATAGCTGTACCAGTCGGTGATCCAGCTGGCGGAATAGCCGAGCGCATTGGCGGCGTGTTCGAGATTCATGCAGACCGCGCCGGCGGACAGGTGTTGCTCCCACACCGGCACCTTCTGGCTGTCGACCGGCGAGGCGATGACGAGGATGGTCAGGGGCGGGGCGGTCAGCTTTGACAGCACCTTGCGGGCCTTGTCGGCGCCCGGCTGGCGGTCGGCGAGGGGGAGCAGTTTCTCGGCCAGATCGGCGCGGGCCTGCGGACCCAGGACCACGAACCGCCAGGGGAAGAGCTTGCCATGGTCCGGCGTGCGGGCGCCCAGCAGCAGGATGCGCTCGATCTCCTCACGCGACGGGCCGGGGCCGGTCAGGCTCTGGGCCGGGGCCGAGCGACGGCGGGCCAGACGGTCCGCGAAGTCTTCGGAAGCGACGGGGAGGGGAAGGGCGGCGCCCAGATCGGTATCGGTCATGAGGTGTAGCTAGTCGTCCACGCGCCGGGGCGCCATACCCGGACCATGACCGACTCCCGTGACGCCTTCGACAAGGACCGCCCGACGCCGCTGTGGGATGACGGGAGCGACCGCCCGCCGCCGTGGCAGGACGCGGGTCACAGCGTCTTCTTCGAGAGCCCGTGGATGAAGCTGACCCGGCACGACGCGACCGCGCCGACCGGACACAAGGCCGACTATATGGTCATGCGGCCGCAGAACATGTCGGTGGGCGTGCTGCCGCTGCATGCGGACGGCACGGTGACGCTGGTGGGCCAGCAGCGGTTCGCCCTGATGAACTGGTCGTGGGAAATGCCCGAGGGCGGCGCGCCCTATGGCGAGGATCCGCTGGAGGGGGCGAAACGGGAGTTGGCCGAGGAGGCCGGTCTGGCCGCGGACCAGTGGCGGCTGGCCTATCGCGCCGAGATGTCGAACTCGATCACCGACGAACGGGCGATGGCCTGGCTGGCGTGGGATTTCACCGAGGTTCCGATCGCGCCGGACGAGACCGAGATCATCCGCGTGATCCGCGTGCCGTTCGGCGATCTGCTGCGCGAGATCGGGCGCGGATCGATCCGGGACATGTTTACCCTCGCGACAGTGCTTCGGGCCTACCATATGGCGCGAGAGGGCGAACTGCCGCCCGAACTGGCGGAGGCCATGCTGGCCAGCGTATGATCGCCTGATGGAGCCCGTGATGCCCAAGCTGGAAGTCGTCGCCGCCGAGCCGGACGCCTGGACCCTGTTGCGGTCCGCTGCCGAGGAGGCCGCGCGCGCCGAGCCGTCGCTGGCCTCGCTGGTCAATGCGGTGATCCTGTCGCACGGCGACCTGGCCTCGGCCCTGAGTTTCCAGATCGCCCGCAAGATGGGCGACGCCGAACTGGGCGCGATGTCGATCCGCGAGGTCTGCCGCGACGCCTTTGAAGCGGACCCGTCCATCGTGGCCGCGGCCGAGGCGGACCTTCAGGCCGTGTCGGAGCGTGATCCGGCGATCCGTTCGCTGCTGCAACCGTTCCTCTATTTCAAGGGCTTCCAGGCCCTACAGGCGCACCGCGTGGCCCACTGGCTGTGGACGCAGGGGCGCGACACCCTGGCCTTCCACCTGCAGAGCCGGATGTCCGAGCTGTTCCAGATCGACATCCATCCGGCGGCGAAGATGGGCGCGGGCCTGTTCCTCGACCACGGCACCGGCATCGTCATCGGCGAGACGGCGGTGGTCGGCGACGAGGTGTCGATGCTGCACGGGGTGACCCTGGGCGGGACGGGCGCGGATCGCGGCGACCGTCATCCGAAGATCGGCAAGGGCGTCCTGCTGGGCGCCGGAGCCAAGGTGCTGGGCAACATCACCGTCGGCGACTACGCCAAGGTGGCCTCGGGTTCGGTGGTGCTGAAGCCGGTGCCCGCCGGCTGTACCGTGGCGGGCGTCCCGGCGCGGCTGGTCAACTGCCCGACGGAGGCGACCCCGGCGCGCACGATGGACCATACGCTGGCCGACATCGTGTATGACTTCGTGATCTGAGGCGGCGGCTTCTCCGTCTTTCGTCATCCTCCGGCGAGCGCAGCGAGACCGGGGGACCCAGCGGCGCCGCGACGGCGGCGAAACGCCGAAGATGACGACTGAAACAGCTGCGCTCCCGACAGCTTCGCGCTCACGCGCGCCGCTGGGTCCCCCGGTCTGCGCGGCTTCGCCGCTTGCCGGAGGATGACGATAGCGGTGGAAATGCCGCCGCCCTTTCTCTACGGTCCGCGCCAATTCACGGACACCGAGGACACCCCATGAACGCCAACGACATGAAGCGCGTCGAGACGCACCTGAAGCGCACCTTCAACACCGGCGGCATCATCGTGAAGCCGCGCGGCAAGCCGGCCGACTCGGCCGAGGTCTATGTCGGCGACGAGTTCATCGGCGTGGTCTTCGAGGACGAGGATGAGGCGGGCAGCTTCATGTTCGAAATGGCCATCCTGGCGGAAGACCTGCCGGAATAGGTCGCCGGACAGTGGACACGAAAAAGGCCCCGGAGAGCGATCTCCGGGGCCTTCTTCATTTCAGACGACGCTTACTTGGCGCCGAAGTTCGCGTCGAGCAGCTTGCCGAAGAAGCCCTTCTC
>JAVHYH010000050.1 GCA_031119155.1 Brevundimonas sp. | reverse complement strand
CGACGTGGTTCACATAGGCCGAGCCGTCGGCCCACTGATAGGCGCGCGGCAGGGGGCTGGCGGCCTCCCGCTCGTGGAAGCGACCGCGCGGCACGCCGCCGTGTTCCAGACTTTCGGCCAGGGCGCGCAGATCGGGTTCGACCCGGTCCCAGTTGTCCAGCGCGGCCTGCAGCGTCGGGGCGATCAGGAAGGCGTCGGTGAACCAGGCGAGATCGCTGGAGACGACGACGAGGCGGCCGTCACGGCCATGCTTGAGCGAGGCGAGTTTCATGGCTCACGCCTAGCCGGTTTCCTCGCGGGGGGAAACCGGGCGCCGTGCCGGTGGCGGATCAGCCGTGGCTGAGGCGAGGTCCGCCGACGCCGCCCGGTCCGCCGGACAGTTCCCGCAGCGCGGCGCGCAGGGCGTCCGTACGCGCGCCCTCGTGCCGCCAGTGTTCGTTGAAGGCGGCGACGGCGAGGCGCAGCTGATCGATCTGCTCGCGGCGGGTCAGGGGCTTGGGTCTGGGCGGATGCGGCGGGTGTCCGCCCCCGTCCGGCTTCTCGGGCTTGGCGGGCGCCGAGGGCGCGACATTGATCGTGATGTTGGCCGCCGCCGCGCCGACGCTGGAGGTGGGGCCGTGGGCGTGATCCGGGCCCTTGTCGGCGTGTTCGCCAGGCGTGTGGTCGTGATCCTTGCCGGGGCGATGGGCGTGGTCGGCGTCGTCCTTGTGATCGTCGTGCGGGTCCGGCCGCTTGCCGGCGACGGCGTCGTTCAGGGCCGCGACACAGGCCGCCAGCCCCTCGCCGTTGCCGGCCAGGGCGAGGGTGTGACCCAGCCGCCTGTCGATGACCGTGAGCAGATGCTCGGCCCGGCCATGCAGGGCGTTGTCGTCGGCCTTCATCGCGTCCTTGGCGGCGCCGTCGATGGCCTTCCAGATCGAGGCGGAGGCGTCGCCACCCTTGGGCGCGGACTGTCCTCGCAGAACCCAGCCCAGCAACGCCGCCGCCAGCAGGCCGAGAATCAGCGCGCCCCACAGCACCGGATCGGCGCCGAAATAGATCGGGGCGTCGAGCGGGGCGTTGGCCGGATCGGCCGTGGCGAAGTCTGCGCCGTAGGACATGAAGGCTCCCGCTGAATGACCGAACGGCATTCTGCGTGGACGGCTCCGCTTGGCAACCGGAAAAGGTTAACGGCTGTGGATTCAGGCGGGCGGGTGGATCAGCGCCTTGGCCTCGGCGCCCTCACGGCCGCCAATCAGCCGCACCTCGACCTCGACGGCGATGGCGCCTTCGGGCTGGTGCGCCCACAGGTAGCGGCGCTCGACCTCGACATCGCGACCGGACGGCGCGACGCCCTCGAAGGTGTCGCCCCAGGGGGTGACGGCCTTCATGTCCGGCCAGGGCAGGGCGCAGGCGGCGTCCAGCTCCTCGATGGCCATTTCGGACAGTTCGTCGTCTTTCACAGCCACCGGCGCACCTTCGAACAATAGGCGTCCCACGCGGCGCCGAATTTGGCGGACAGATAGGCCTCTTCGCGCAGGACCACAAAGCGGTCGACGACCACCATGCAGGGGATCAGCATCGCGAGCGCCGCCCAGCTGTCCATCGCGGTGGCGAAACCGAGATAGATCAGGGCGAAGCCGACGTAGATCGGGTTGCGGCTGAAGGCGTACAGGCCGTCGGTGGCCAGGGCGGTTGTGGCCTTCCACGGCTCGGGCGGCGTGCCCAGCCGGCGGAAGCGGGTCAGGGCGGCCATCTCCAGCAGCAGGCCGAGGATGATCAGGGCGAAGGCCAGCCCGCGCCGGATGTCGGTGGGGAGACCGACCGAAGGCTCACCGACCAGCGCGCCCAGCCCCCATCCCGCGAACAGGAAGGCGACATAGATCAGGGGCGGAGGGAAACGGATGGGACCGGTGGTGTCGGAAGGGGAAGTCATACGGTCTGTCCGGAAGGCGCGGTGAATTCTGACGGCGGAGCGTCGCCGGTGTTGACGACCTCGGACGGCTCGAAGATCATCACCTCGGCCTCCTCGTCGGCGGCGGTGCGATGCTCGGCCCCGCGCGGCACGACGATGAACTGGCCGGGATCGAGGCTGACGATCCGGTCGCGGAACTCGACCCGGAAGCGGCCCTTCCAGACCAGGAACATCTCGTCTGCGGTTTCGTGGCTGTGCCAGGGGAAGACGCCCTGCACCTTCACCAGCCGCACGTCCTGCCCGTTCAGCCGGGCGGCGATGCGGGGTCGCCAGTGGTCGGAGAAGGCGGCGAACTTCTCGGTCAGGTCGATGGCGGCGGTCACGGGCGGAGCTCCTCGTCGCCGTAGATGGCGACGGCGGCGGATTCGTCGCTGGAAACCAGGCCGCGATACATGCCGGAGGTGTTCACGGCGAAGGCCGGACGCCCCTCGCGGTTCATGACGATGACGCCACCCTCGCCGCCGAGCGCGCCGACTTCCTCGATCTCCTCCCGTGCCTGTAATTGCCCCGGCACGGCCTGACCGCAGATTTCACCGCGCCCATCCGGGTCCCAGCATCGCCAGCCGACCCGGCCTGCCGCATAGGCGTCACCCATCGCCGCGCAGATATCCCGCGCCACCGTCGCCCGGATGAAATACTCGCCCGAACCAGTGGCCGAGACGGCGCAGCCGTCGGCGTTGGAGGCATAGGTGCCGGCGCCGATGACCGGCACGTCGCCGACACGGCCCCAGCGTTTGGCGGTCATGCCGCCGGTCGAGGTGCCCGCCGCGAGACGCCCCTGCTGGTCCAGCGCCACCGCGCCGACGGTGCCGAATTTGCGCTCGTTCAGGGGTGGGGCGGGCAGGGTGTTTTCCGCCTGCGGACCGGGCGCGCCGACGGGACGCGGCGGGATCGGGAGGTTCTGGGCGCGCAGGGCCGTCTCCAGCCCCTGCCAGCGGCGCTCGGTGAAGAAGAAGCTGGGATCGACCTGCTCTAGCCCCACCGAGGCGGCGAAGCTGTCGGCGCCGGGGCCGATCAGCATGACGTGCGGCGACTGCTCCATCACCGCGCGGGCGGCGGCGATGGGGTGGCGGGTGGTGGTCAGGCCCGCGACCGATCCGGCGTTGAGGGTCGAGCCGTCCATGACGGCGGCGTCCAGCTCGTTGCGGCCCTCGGCGGTGAAGACGGCGCCGCGTCCGGCGTTGAACAGCGGGTCGTCCTCCATGATCTGGATCGCGGCCTGGACGGCGTCCATCGCCGAGCCGCCGTCGGCCAGAACCGCCTGTCCAGCTTCCAGCGCGCGGTGCAGGGCCGCGCGATAGGCGGCGTCCTGTTCGGGCGTCAGGCTGTCGCGCTCGATCACCCCGGCGCCGCCGTGGATGGCGAGGGACCAGCGGGGCGGCTCCTGCGCGAACGCGGGGGCGGCGATCAGGGCGAAGGCGGTCGCGAGGGCGAGGCGGAGACGGGTCATGGCCGCAAACTCGACCAGCGGAGCCGTGAACTCAAGCGATCAGAGCAGCCATTTCGGCGTGCGGATCTCCGCCGGCGCCATGCCGTACAGCCGGCGACTGAGTCGGGCCAGCCGTGCGCTGGGCCCTGCGGTGGGCGCGGCCAGCCAGGCGCAGCCCAGCAGGCGGTTCACCGACGGCGGCCGGTCGATCCAGCCGAAAGGGCGGTCGGGCATCAGCAGGATGCGGCGCCGGCTTCCATCGGCGCGCGTCCGCCAGACGGGATCGCGCTGGGCCAGCTTGGCGAACCCGGGATTGAGGGTGACGAGGACCTCAGGGTCCCAGGCCCGCACCTGTTCTTGGCTGACACGGCGAACGCCTTCACCGCCGACGGCCACATTGGTCCAGCCGGCGCCTTCCAGCACCTCGGTCGCCAGGGCGCCGCGATAGCTGGTCTTCAGTCCATCGTCGCTGCGGGCGTAGTAGAAGGTCGGACCGGCGGTGCTGCGTCGCCAGTCTTCCAGAATCCGTTCAGCGTCCTCGGCCAGCGACTCGCCTCGATCCGGAACACCCAGCAGGCGCCCGGTCTGGATAAAGGCTTCCGGCACACGCGCCAGCGTGCCGTCGATGATCGTCCAGGGGACGCCCAGAGACTCGCTGACGGCACGACCACGGGCGATGATCTCCGGATCGGTGTCGCCGTAGTCGAGGATCAGTCGGGGGCGGATGGCGGACAGGGTCGCCGTGTCGGCCAGACGGACCGGCCCGGACAGGCCGCCCAGCTCCGGCAGATCGGCGGCGCCGGCGGCCAGGCCGGTCAGGCACTCCGGGTCCGGACGGCGTGGCCATCCCGCCAGCCGCTCGCGCGCCACCGCCCAGATCAGCAGGGCGGCCGGCTGGCCGGCGGCGATGACGTTGCGCTGCTCGGTCGGCGAACGGACGCAGGCGGCGGCCGCGAAGGTCGCTCCCAGTCCGATCAGTGTGTCGCGCCGCGTGGCCATCAGGCTCCAACTGCAATGTGCGGCATCGCGCCTATCCTGTGCCGAGGGGCCGGGACAAGCGGGTTTTCAGCAATTTACCCTTAACCCTTGTGGTCGGTTGCTCCGCATGCTGCTTATGCGCCCATCGCGTCAGGTAGGGGCGCAAGCATTATGGGAGTTGGCCGTTGAGTACGACGGACCTCGGGGGCGGGCTTGATGCTGCGCCCCGCAAGACGTTTCTGGGACACCCGCGCGGGCTGGTCGTCCTGTTCTTCACCGAAATGTGGGAGCGCTTCTCCTACTACGGCATGCGGGCCCTGCTGGTCCTGTACCTGACCCAGCACTTCCTGTTCGGCCCGGCGGAAGCCCAGGGCATCTACGCGGCCTACGCCGCTCTCGTTTATCTGATGCCGGTGCTCGGCGGCATGATCGCCGACAAGTATCTCGGCTCGCGCAAGGCCGTCATCATCGGCGCCGTCCTGCTGGTGGCCGGTCACTTCACGATGGCGTTCGAGGGATCGGGCGGCAAGGAAAGCCTGACCATCGGCGAAACGACCTATCAGATCGAGGTCGACGGCCGTGACCAGAACCGTCGCATGTTCGCCGTCAACGGCGACGAGCGGGTTCAGATCGCCATCACCCCCGAAGGCGTCTCGACCGTGGGCGCCGAACCGTCGGCGGCCAATGCGGCCGACGCCGCCGCTGCGGCGGTGGCGACGACGAGCGAAGGCGCGGCTCCGGCCGGTACGCTGGATCCGGCGACCCAGGCGGCTCCGGCCGCCGCGGCCGCCGCCGGCTTCCCGGCCTTCACGGCCTCGGGCGGCTATACGCTGGAAACCACGCGCGACACCCAGATGGGCGAGCCGGTGCTGTTCCTGGCCCTGTCGCTGATCATCGTCGGCGTCGGCTTCCTGAAGGCCAACATCTCGACCGTCGTGGGCTCGCTCTATGAAGAGAATGACCCGCGTCGCGACGGTGGTTTCACCATCTTCTACGTCGGCATCAACCTGGGCTCGTTCCTGGCGACGGCGGCGTGTTCGTATCTCGGCATCAAATACGGCTGGGCTTATGGCTTCGGTCTGGCCGGCATCGGCATGCTGTTCGGCTTGCTGACCTTCATCCTCGGCCAGAACTGGCTCGAGGGCCGCGGCGGACCTCCGGTTCCGGTCGAAGGCCGCAGCATCCTCGGCGTGCCGCTGGTGCCCTTCTTCTGGATCGCCGGCCTCGTCGCCGTCTTCCCGACCTGGCTGCTGATGCGCAGCCACGAGATCATCGAGACCGGCCTTCCGTGGATCGCGGGCGTCATCTTCGCCCTGGTCGTCGGCTACACCGTCTTCCGCCTCAAGGGCGCGGAGCGCAGCCGCATGCTGGTGGCGCAGGTGCTGATCTTCTTCTCGGTCCTGTTCTGGGCCCTGTTCGAACAGGCCGGTTCGTCGCTGACCCTGTTCGCTGACCAGTCCACCGAGATGCCGTCGTGGTTCAATGCGGCCATGACCCAGATGTTCAACCCGGGCATCATTGTCATCGGTGGTCCGATCGTGGCGGCCCTGTGGGTCTGGCTGGGCAAGCGCAACGCCGAGCCCTCGACGCCGGTGAAGTTCTCGTTCGGCCTGATGTTCGTGGGCTTCGGCTTCCTGGTCCTGATGTGGGCCGCCGGGAACATGGCCAACTCGGACTTCCGCGTGCCGCTGCTGTTCCTGTTCCTGACCTACTTCTTCCACACGATCGGCGAGCTCTGCCTGTCGCCGGTGGGCCTGTCGATGATCACCAAGCTGTCTCTGGCGCGCGTGGTCGGCATGATGATGGGCGTGTGGTTCCTGTCGAGCTCGGTCGCCCACATCGTGGCCGGCATCATCGCCAAGGCGACGGCGACGGACACCGTCGCCGGCGTGGTCACCGACCGCGCGGGCGCCCTGTCGACCTACGGTTCGATCTTCGGAACGATCGGCTGGGTCGGTGTCGGCGTCGGCGTCTTCCTGCTGCTGATCTCGCCGCTGCTCAAGAAGGGCATGGCGGGCATCCACTGACCGCCTGACCTTCGGGTCAAACGGAAAGGGCGGAGCCTCGCGGCTCCGCCCTTTTCTTTTGCGCTAACGCTCGCGACGCGGTCGCTCGCTGCTTGAGCGCATTCCCCGGCCGTGTGTTCAAAAGGCCGGACGGGGCGCGGTCCGCGCGGGCGCCGACCCACGCTCAAGCAGCGAGCGCCCGTGGCGCGAGCGGTAGCGCCCTAGAATGTCTTCCTGACCTGCACGTACAGCCAGGGGCTGGCTTCGGTCTGGCGGACCTCGCGGCCGCTGACCGGGGCGACGTCGCGCGGTCCGCTCCACAGCAGGCGATCCTGGCCCAGCTTCTGGTCGGCGGCGTTGCCGAGGTCGAGGCGCAGGGTCAGGTCGTCGCGAGGCTTCCACTGGCCATAGACCAGCACGAAGGGCTCCTCGCGCCAGGTGCGGATTTCCCGCACGCGATAGCCCTTGCCCTTGTCGGTGTCGCAGCCGTGTTCAAAGCCCCAGGACCAGCGGCCGCCGTCCAGATCGTGGTTGAAGTTCACCTCGCAACTGAACGGCTGATCGTCCTGGGCGCGGCGGGTCTCGCCGGTCACGGGATCGGTGACCTGGCTCCATGACCAGGTGGTGCGGGCGAACATCTGCGCGTTGGCGAGGCCCAGCCGGTCGAACGGCAGGGTCAGGCGCAGGCGCAGGAAGCCGGACTTGCCCTTGCCGATATTACCCACCCCGTCGAAGCCGCCGGCCAGCGGGATGATGTCCACCACGTCCTCGATCCGCGCCGTCTGGATCGTCGCGTCGAACACCCCGTCGTCCCAGAAGCGCCGCTCATAGAGGGCCTCGAGCACCGTCTCCTGCTGGGGCGCGAGGTCGGGATTGCCGGCCTCCACTTCGCCGATGTCGATATCCGCCGAGGCGATGAAGTCGTCGAAGTCCAGCTGGCCGACATCCTGTTCGAGCCGAAGCCGAAGCTGATGACCCGCACGTGGCGTCCAGGTCGCCTGCAGCCGGGGCTTGGCGTAGGTGAAGGTCTTGGCGGTGTCGCTGTCGCCCGACTGGCTGATCTCCGAGCCCTCGATGCGCAGACCGGCTTCAAGGGTGAAGGCGGGCGAGGGGCGCCAGGTGGCCTGACCGAACAGTTCGCCCCGCAGTTCCTCGACCCGCACGGCGGCCGAGGGCAGGGGGACCGGCACGCCGTTCTCGGCATAGGTCGTGGCGCTGTCGAGGACGTTCCAGGCCCCTTCGACGCCGGCCTCGAAGGCCCAGCGGTCCGTCGGGCGGAAGCGCAGGGCGCCGCGCAGGATCGACTCGCCCGCGGTGCTGTCCGCCGTGAAGGTCTCGCTGTCGCCGCCGCCGTCGGAGACGCCGACATAGTCCTCGCTCTCGTAGCGCTGCAGACCGGTCAGTTCGATCGCCGAGCGGGGGCCGAGATCGCGCACCCAGTTCAGCCCGAACTCGCTCTCCAGAGACTGTTCGGTCTCCTCATTCAGGCTGTCGCTTCCCGCGCCGGAGCGGATCAGCACGGCCTGTCGCTCATCGCCCTCGTTCAGGCCTATGAGGGCGTTGATCCTCAGGCGGCCGCCGGCGAACCGCCGTTGCAGGGCCCCGGTCGCGCGCATATTGCGATAGCGGTCCCAGCGGTCCAGTCCGGCGTCCTGCGTCAGGGCCCCCGAGGCGTCATAGCGACGGCGGAAGCCCGGGCCGGTGCCGTCGGTGCGATCGCTGGCGGCGCTGATCTCGGCCTCGATCTGCTGGTCGCCCTCGCGGCGGGACCAGCCCATCAGCAGCACCGGGCCGAGGTAGCCGTCGGGGTAGGTGTAGGCGTTGAGCTCCAGCACCCGTTCGGTGGTGACGGTGCGGACCAGAACCACGTTGGCGACGACCGGATGGCCGCGCATGTCGATGCCCGGCGCCCCGCCCCGGACCAGTTCGATCCGGGCCACGGAGGCGGCGGAGATGCGGCCCAGCACATTGTCGAGGCTGTCGGTCTTGCTGGCCGGCGGCTGGCCGTCGATCAGCACATTGCCGCCGGCGCCGGCCAGCCCGCGCGTGCCGCTGTCGCCGCTGCTGAACGAGAAGCCGGGCAGGCGGGCGATCATGTCCCAGGCGGTGTTCGGACGGCTGGCGGCGAAGAAGGGCGGCTCGAAGACCAGCACGCCGCGCTGGGCGGCGTCGACCTCGGGGGCTTCGCTGATGGGGCCGGTAGGGCGCGGGGCCTCGGCGACGCCCGAAGGCGCGACCTGCGCCATCGCGGGAAAGCCCAGCACGGACGCCGCAACGCCCGTCAGCCAGATCGCCTTGCGCATGAACCCTCCCCCTTTTTTGGAGGGGAGCTATGCCTGTGCTGCGAACTGGTCGCAAGCTGCGACGGCGGAGGGTAAGGGAACCTCCGCCGTCGCCTGGAACTCCGGTCGCTGAAGGCGACGACCGGAGCCCGTCTCAGAACGTCTTGCGCAGACGGATCTGGTAGAAGGTGCGCGGATCGATTTCCTTGGTCTCGATGTAGGAGATCGGTCGGGTGTCGCGGTCGGCGTAGGCGATGCGCTCCTGATCGAAATTGTCCCACAGGTTGATCTGGGCGCGGATCGACAGGGTCGGGGTCGGCTTGTACTCGGCCCAGGCCTCGAAATAGTCCCGGCCGCGCCAGCTGAAACGCTGGTCCGGGTCGAAGCTGGTCTGGCCCAGCAGCGGGATGTAGGCCGCCCCCCACTGCAGCTTCCAGGAGTCGATATCCTGCGCGATCGTCAGGGTCGCCTGCGAGGCGCGGACGCCGGAGATCGGGCGGGACTCGCCGGTGGTGGGATCGGTGACCTCGGTGTGGTTCCAGGTGTTGCGGAAGCCCAGTCGTCCGCCGGTGAAGCCCGCCCAGTCCATCGGCACCAGGATGTTCACCGCCAGCTGGTCCAGCGTGCCGTCGCCGATGTTGCCGACCGCCGACAGGCCGTCATCCAGCGGGATGGAGTCGATGACGTCCACGATTTCGTCGTGACGCAGGCCGATGCTGACGATGCCGTCGCCCATGAAGCGGCGCTCGTAGATCAGCTCGCTGATCCAGCGCTGCTCCGGCTCCAGATCGGTGTTGCCGCCGAAGACGTTCTCGTCCTCCAGATCGGCCGAGGCGGCGAAGTCGCCGAAGTCCAGTTGGCCCACCTCCCGCTCGAAGCGGAAACGCAGCTGGTTGTTGGCCATCGGCGTCCAGGTGGCCAGCAGGCGGGGCTTGGCGAAGAACAGGCTCTTCTCCTGATCGGCGTCGCCCGACTGGGTGATGGTCGAGGCTTCCAGCCGCAGGCCGCCTTCGACCGTCAGGTCGTCGCGCAGGCGCCAGGTGCTCTTGCCGAACAGCTCGCCGCGGGTTTCCTCGACGGTCACCGAGGCCGAGGGCAGGGGCACGGCCACGCCGCCGACGCTGAACGCCTGTTCGGTCTCCAGCATGTTGTAGGCGACCTCGCCGCCGAACTCCCAGGTCAGCTTCGGCGACTGCTCGAAACGCACCAGGCCGCGCAGGATGGTCTCGGAGGCTTCCCCTTCGGATTCGAAACGCTGCAGCGGGCTGCTGACGCCGGACAGGGTGGTGCGATTGGTCGAGACCGCGTCGAAGTCGCTGAACTCGTGGATGAAGCGGGTTTCCAGATTGAAGCGGCTGCTGAGCGGGCGGGTGAAGACCGCGCCGAACTCACCGCTGGCGCCGTCCTCGGTGTACAGGCTCTCGCGCCGGACCATCGGCGCGGTCTGCAGGTTGACGCTCTCATAGTCGTTCAGGCCGTAGCGGGCGGTCAGGTCGATCTTGCCGCCCAGGAACGGGCTGGCGTAGTTGACCCGCGCCGACTGGCCTCCGCCCTTCTGGTCGTTGAAGAAGTCCTCGTCCCGCAGGATGGCGCCCGATGCGTCGCGGCGGATGACCGGGCCCACGCCGTTGGAGTCGCTCATCGACAGGCCGTCGCTCAGGGTGAAGCCCCAGGTGCGGTCGCCATCGCGGGCGGTGAACTGGATCGAGCCGCTGTAAACGTCCTGCCCGCCTTCGAAGAAGATGCCGTTGCCGGTGACGATGGTCTGCTGGCTGGACTGGTTGCGGGTGATGACGTTCACCACCACCGAGAAGCCCTGCATGTCGATGCCCGGCGCGCCGCCCCGGATCAGCTCGATCCGCTCGACGTTGCTGGCCAGGGTGCGGCCCAGAACGCTGGAGCCGGCGTCGTTCTTCGAGGCCGGGCGCGAGCCGTTGATCAGGATGTTGCCGACCGAGCCCTCGAAGCCGCGGCTGCCGTCACCGTCCGAGACGCTGAAGCCCGGCACCCGGTTGACCATGTCCAGCGCCGTCGTCGGGCGCTGGTCGGCGAAGAAGTCGGGCGTGAACACCAGCACGCCCTGCTGGCCGGCCTCGGCCTGGACGCCCTGCTGGGCGGGAGGCGCGGAGGGCGGGGTCTGGGCGGCGGCCGCGCCGGCGCTCAGGATCATCGCCGTCGTCGCCATCAGAATGGTCTTGGTCATTGCAGAACTCCCCTCGTCGTGTGACGAGAGGTGTGGCCGCATGAACCGCCTGTCTCCAGTTACAAGACGGACAGGTGGATTAAATCGGCGACAGCATTACAGGGCTGTCATCTTCGTGTTCTGATGTTGTCTGTTCGTTACTGTCGTTCATCAAGTCTAACGGGTGATCTCTTGAAGTCCGTCGCTGCTGTTGCATCAATCGTTCTGGCACTCGCCGTCACCGCGCCGGCCGTCGCCCAGACCGCGCCGTCCGCACAGACGCAGGAGGCGACGGAATTGGACGAGGTCGTCGTGTTGGCCCGGCGGTCGGGCGCGCCGATGTGGACGGTGACGCGGGGCGACTCGACCCTGATCCTCGTCGGTTCGATCCGCGCCATCCCGCGCGACGTGACCTGGCATCCTGACGCACTGGAGCAGGCGGCGGCGAAGGCGGATCTGATCCTTCTGCCCCAGGAAGGCCGCGCCTCCCTGTCGGACATCTTCCGCGTCATCTGGCGGGCCCGCACCATCGGGCGGATGCCGCAGGGTCAGACCACGGCGACCTATCTGTCGCCCGAGTATCAGGCCCGGCTGGAGGCGCTGATGGCCGGTGAGCGAAACCAGAGCTGGCGCGGCCAGAGCCTGCTGTTCACCAGTATCGACCTGATGCAGGACAAGGCCGGCTTCCGCGCCGGACGCGAGGGGCAGGATGCGGTAGATGTGGTCCGTCGCTCGGGCCGGCGTGCGCGCATCGACATGCGGCCGGTCGGCACGGTGCGCGGCGACGAGATGGTCGAAAGCCTGATCTCGGCGCCCCAGACGGTGCACGTGCCCTGCGCCGAGCGCGCCATCGCGGCGGCGGAAGCCGGGCCGGAGGCGTCCCGCGACCGCGCCATCGACTGGCGCGCCTTCCGGGTGCCGGATGTGGTCAACTCGCCGATCGAACAGGCGCTGAATGTCTGCTGGCCATGGGGCGATCCCGAACTGGCCCCGCGCCTGCACCAGCAGTGGGCGGCCGCCGTGGAGACGGCGATGATCTCGCCCGGCACCACCATGGGCGTCGCCCCGGTCCGCCTGCTGGCCGAACAGGGCGGCGTCCTCGACAGCCTCGTCGCCCGCGGCTTCGAGGTGGTCGGGCCGGAGTGGAAGTAGGTTTTAGGTTCTAGGTTCTAGGTTCTAGGTTCTAGGTTCTAGACTTTAGAACGGTGGAACAGCGTGCCTCAGAACATGCCGCCCTAGAACCTACCCCCTGGCGCCCAGAACCTAGACAGCCGTCCCACCCACCGTCAGTCCGCCGATCTTGAGCGAGGGCTGGCCGATGCCGACGGGGACGCCCTGTCCGGCCTTGCCGCAGACGCCGACGCCCGGATCGAAGGCGAAGTCATCGCCGATCATCTGCACCTGCGTCAGGGCCGTCGCGCCGTCGCCGATCAGGGTCGCGCCGCGCACCGGGGCGGTGATCTTGCCGTCCTCGATCAGATAGGCCTCGGTGCACTGGAACACGAACTTGCCGTTGGTGATGTCCACCTGTCCGCCGCCGAAGTTCGCGGCGTAGAGGCCGCGTTTCGTATTGGCGATCATGTCGGCCTTCGAGTCCCTGCCGCCCTCCATGAAGGTGTTGGTCATGCGCGGCATGGGCATGTGGGCGAAGGACTGGCGGCGGCCGTTGCCGGTGGCCGTGGTGTTCAGCTGACGCGCCGACAGGCGGTCATGCATCAGCCCGACCATGATGCCGTCCTCGATCAGGACCGTGCGGTTGGTTGGGGTGCCCTCGTCATCGATGGTCAGGGAGCCGCGACGGCCGGCGATGGAGCCGTCGTCCACCACGGTCACGCCCGGCGCGGCGACGCGCTTGCCCATCATGCCGGTGAAGACCGACGAACCCTTGCGGTGGAAATCGCCCTCGAAGCCGTGGCCGATGGCTTCATGCAGCAGCACGCCCGGCCAGCCGGCGCCCAGAACCACATCCATCTCGCCCGCCGGGCAGTCGACGGCCTCGAGGTTCACCAGCGCCTGACGCAGGGCCTCGTCAACCTGGCCCTGCCAGCGGTCCGGCGCGATCCATTCCTCGAAGCCCTTGCGGCCGCCGGCGCCGGACGAGGCGCTCTCGCGCTTGCCGTCCTTCTCGACGGTGACGGAGACGTTCAGGCGCACCAGCGGACGCATGTCGCGCATCAGCCGGCCATCGCCGCGCAGGATCTCGATCTGGCGGTGCTCGCCGACCAGCGAGGCGGAGACCTGCACCACGCGCGGATCGCGGGCGCGGGCCCAGGCGTCGATCTCGGCCAGCAGGGCGATCTTGTCGGAGAAGGCGGGCGAGGCGAGGGGATCGACCTCGTCATAGAGCTTGCGATTGGTCGCCGGCGGGGCTTCGGCGGCGATCCCGGCGTGCCCGGACTTGGCCAGGGCGGCGCTGTCGGCGGCGCGGCGGATGGCGGGGCCGCTGATCTCGTTGGCGTGGGCGTATCCTGCGGTCTCGCCGGCGACGACGCGAAGACCGAAGCCTTCGGTGGCGTCATAGGCCGCGGACTTCAGACGGCCGTCGTCGAAAACGAGCGACTCCGACTCGGAGCGCTCGAGGAACAGTTCGCCGTCGTCGGCTCCGGTCAGGGCGTCCTGCAGGATCGAGAGGGCTTCGTCGGCGCCGACCTCGGCGCTGTCGAGGATGGCGGGCGGGGAAACGAGGACGGTCATGGGCCTTAAGTAGGGGCTGACCGTCCCCGCGTCACCTGCAGTCGAACCGACGTCAGTCGATCTCGACCTCGCCCCAGCCGGTGATGGTCTGGTTCACCTGCGCCGGGTTGCGGGTCAGGCGGACGTCGCCCTGTCCCGAGATGTCGATGTCGGCGCGCTCGGTCGGGCCGACCCGCACATCGCCACGACCGGGCACATTGACCGTGGCCTCGCCCAGCAGCAGGCGGGACAGGTTGACGTCGCCGTCGCCGTTGACCGTGACCGTGGCCTTGTCGGCGCGGCCTTCGACATTGATCCCGCCCTCGCCCTGGGTGGTCACCGTCAGGGTCGGCTGGTCATAGCCGCGCACCCGCAGCGTGCCGTTGTCGCCCATTTCGAAGGTGTTCACCGCCGGGGCGGTGATGACGATCCGCAGGGCCTCGGTTTCGCTCCACACCCGGATTCCGGACCCGCTCCAGCGGACGTAGCCGCGTTCGGGGCGGTCGTCGCCGGTCAGGGTCAGGCGACCGTCGGCGAAGCGGATGGCGTCCACGACGTCCCTGGGCCCGCTGATGCGGATGCCGGCCTGTTCGCCCTGGACATAGGAGACCTCGCCCGGGACATCGATCGACAGGCTGTCGCCGCCGGCCCACTCGATGGTGCGGCTGATGTCGGGCTGCACCTGCCCCCGCTCGAAGCGGAAGCTGGAGTCGCCGGGACCGTCGTCGGTGACGACCCAGGTCCAGTCGTGCTTGCGGACGTCGTTGCCGACCAGCGCCGCGGCGCCGCCCAGTCCGACCAGCGACAGGACGAAGCCGACGCCGGTGATGATGAGAAGATTGCGCATCATGATCAGGTCCTCCCTCAGGCCTGTTCAGCGGGTTGGGTGTTCAGCGCCGGCTTCAGCACGCGGTAGTGCAGGCGGGCGTACCAGACGGTGGCGTCGATCAGCCATTTGGTCAGGATGGCCATCAGGCCGCCCATGAACAGGCCCAGGCCCATCAGGCCCACGCCCAGCAGCACTCCGGCGAGGGCTCCGCCCGGTCCTCCCATGAAGGGCACCACGACGGCGGCGAGGCCGCCGCTGATGAAGATGCCGACCCCTGCGACCAGGAAGCCGAGGACCGTCCCGAAGATCGGCAGGACCAGCGGCAGGATGATGATGATGTCCAGCGCGCCCAGACCGATCAGGCCGAAGATGGCGCCGGCCGCGGCCGACGGGTTCTGCTCCTGCCGCCAGCGTTGTGCGCCGGCCTCGGCGCGCAGTTCGCGGGCCAGACGGTCCGGGTCGCCCAGGGCGGCCGCGACCTCTTCCTCGCGGCGTCCGGCGGCGGCGCCGTCCTTGAAATGCAGTTCGTAGTCGGCGGCGATCTCGGCGGCGGTGACCATCGGCAGGCCCACCAGCCCCTGTCTCAACCGGGCCATGAATTCGGCGCGGGTCATTGTTCAGCTCCCTCTTCGCTGACGCGGACGACGGGCGCTGCCGCATCGTCCAGAATGGTCTCGACCGCGAGCGCAAAGGCGCGCCATTCGGACTTCTGGGTCTCAAGGGCCCGCCGTCCGGCGTCGGTCAGTCGGTAGTATTTGCGCGAAGGCCCCGAGGGCGATTCGACCAGATAGGTCTCCACCTGCCCGTCGGCCTGCATCCGCCGCATGAGCGGATAGATGGTTCCTTCTCCCATGCCGATCGCGTCCGACAGGGTGGAGGCGATCTCATAGGCGTAGCTTTCGCGCCGGTTGAGGACGGCCAGAACGCACAGCGTCAGGGCCCCCTTCTTCAGCTGGATGTCTATGGTTTCAGGCACATCAACGTCTCCCGTGATGTCTGAAGGGGTATCGCAAGGTATCTTGTCACGCAAGGTAGCTGGCGAAACATGACTGCGATTTAATCCGACGCCCCGAGACCGCCGATCCGCCGGGACGCTTGGCAAGTGCGGGAGGGGACGATATGGACCGGCCATAGTATTGCCACGGGCGAACGGAACCCGCTGGCTACTTGCGATCAATTCGCAAGTTATTGGGACGAAACGGCTTTATGAGGATGTCTCGCATGGGGATGGGCACGCGGGCCCGGGCGCTGATCGGTGGTGGCATCGCCGCTCTGAGCCTGGCCGTTTTCGCCGTGACGCCGGCTTTGGCGTCGGATGGGGACCGGATGGGTCAGCCCACGCCGGGCGGCATTGCGCTGCAGCCGGCGGCGTCGCCGCTCAAGGAGCAGGCGCACTTCTTCCACGACATCATCCTGATGCCGGTGATCACCGCCGTGACCCTGCTGGTGCTCGGCCTGCTGATCTGGATCGTGGTTCGCTACAACAAGAAGACGAACCCGACCCCGGCCAAGTGGAGCCACAACACCCTGATCGAGGTGATCTGGACCGTGGCCCCGGTGCTGATCCTGGTCGGCATCTCGCTGTTCTCGTTCCGCCTGCTGTTCGCCTACAACAACATGCCGGAGCCGTATCTGACCGTTAAGGCCACGGGCAACCAGTGGAACTGGGGTTACGAATACCCCGACCAGGGCATCGCCGAATACGTTTCGAACATGCTGTCCGAGGAACAGATCGCCGAACGCGGCATGAACCGCGACCTCTATCGTCTGGCCGCCGACGAACCGATCGTCGTGCCGGTCGGCAAGACCATCCGCGTCCAGGTCACCGCCGCCGACGTCATCCACGCCTTCGCCCTGCCGGCCTTCGGTCTGAAGATCGACGCCGTCCCGGGCCGCCTGAACGAAACCTGGTTCCGCGCCGACCGCGTCGGCACCTTCTACGGCCAGTGCTCGGAACTGTGCGGCGTCGATCACGCCTTCATG
>JAVHYH010000049.1 GCA_031119155.1 Brevundimonas sp. | reverse complement strand
GTGCTGGGCGAGGCGCTGAACGAGGTCTTCATCCCCCTGCTGCGCCAGCAGTTCCCCGAGATCACCGACTTCTGGCTGCCGCCCGAGGGCTGCAGCTACCGCATCGCCGTGGTGTCGATGAAGAAGGCCTACCCCGGCCACGCCAAGCGCGTGATGCTGGGCGTCTGGAGCTATCTGCGCCAGTTCATGTACACCAAATGGGTCATCGTCGTGGACGACGACATCGACGCCCGCGACTGGAAGGACGTCATGTGGGCCATCTCGACCAAGATGGACCCGGCGCGCGACATCACCCTGATCGAGAACACCCCCATCGACTATCTCGACTTCGCCAGTCCCGAGAGCGGGCTGGGCTCCAAGATCGGGCTCGACGCCACCGACAAGTGGGAGCCCGAGACCAAGCGCGAATGGGGCGAGGAAATCCGCATGGAGAGCGAGGTCATCGACCGCGTTTCCGACATGTGGGACCGCCTCGGATTGCCGGGTGACGGAACGCCGATCTGGAAATAGGTTGACGACTCGACAGACGCCGGGGGACGGATGAGCGCATTCGAGTTCCTGTTCAGCTTCTACGGCCTGCTGCTGGGCCTGAGCATCGCCGAGCTGGCGACAGGCTTCTCGCGGGCGTGGGACCGGCGCAAGACCGTCCCCATCGGCTGGGCCGCGCCCCTGCTGGCCATCGTCCTGATGCTCGATCTGGTGAGCTTCTGGACCAACAGCTGGGGCATCCGCGAGCGGATCGAGGTCGACTACTATGTGACCCTCGCGGCGGCGACCGTCGCCCTGTTCTACTATTTCGCGGCGACGCAGGTCTTCCCGCGCGAGGGATCGACGGTCACGCCGACCGACCACGTCATGGCGCATCGCAGGAGCGTGGTGATCGCGGTCATTCTCAGCAACCTGCTGGTCACGGTCGGCTTCTGCATCGCGATGGGCTTCAGCTGGCGGCTGCTCGGCTCCAACCTCCTGCTGAACGCCCCCTACTTCCTGCTTCTTGTGGCGATCGGCTGGCTGCCGGGCCAGCGCGGCGTCCTGATCGCCCTGGGCGTCTCGACCCTGCTTTCACTGGTCTATCAGCCGCTGATGTTCGGACTCGCGGGGCTGACAAACCTGTTCTCCTGACGCCGGCACACCCTCTTTGGTGGTCCACAGATGCAACCGACTCGCAACCTTGGCCGTTGACCTGTCCGCGCGGCTGTTCGCGCAGCTTTTGACAGGGGTGTCTGATGATGAAAACCGGAATGCGTGCCCTGGCCCTGGCCACGGCGAGCGTGCTGACTCTCGGCCTTGCGGCCTGCGGCGACGGCGCCGGCAAGGAAGGCGGAGCCGCCTCGGTGGCCGAAGCCGCCGGCAGCACGGCGACGCAGGAGAAGTTCAACCACTACGTCGAAGGCTTCAACAAGCTGATCGACGACAGCTGGGGCGTGAGCAACAATTTCCGCAGCTATCAGCAGCTCGACATTCCGAACAAGTCCGCCAGCGACTCCATCTACTTCCCGGAAAACATCACCACCCTTGAAGGCGCCATCGAGGCCCTGAAGGAAGGCCGCGCCCTGAACGGCGGCAATCAAGCCACCGCCGCGGACGCCGCGGTCGACAAGCTGCTGCCCCGGCTCGAGGCCCTGCTGACCCAGTGGAAGACGCTGGATCCCTATTACGAGAGCCGCCGCTATCGCGAGGACGGCCTGGCCCAGGGCAAGGCGGCGGACGCCGGCTTGAAGAGCGCCTATGAAGCCGCGCTCGCCGGGATCGAGGAGTTCGACACCGCCCTGACCCAGTACCTGCGCGCCCGCGACGAGGCCCAGCTGGCCGAGTATCGCGCCGCCGGCCACGGCGAACTGGCCTCGCTGATGGACGCCATGCAGAAGGCCGACCACTTCAGTGACTCGGTGATCGAAGGCAACAAGGCCGAGGCGGATCGCCAGTTGCCCGCGCTCGAGGCCGCCGTGGCCGAGGTGCGCAAGGCGGAAGGCACGCTGGCCGCCGACGACGGCAACAAGACCGAGTTCAAGCTCATCGCCGACTATCTCGAGAGCATGATCGGCGACTATCGCGACTACAAGCAGAGCGACAGCGACAGCGACCGCGAGGATGTGGTCGACAACTACAACCGCGCCGTCGGCCAGATGGGCGACGTGGAACACCCCGCCTCCTGACGGACCGAGCGCTGCCGGCGATGACCCCGGTCATCGTCGGCGGTCGCCTTCCCGCTCTTGCCCCGCCCCGTGAACGCCGCCTAGTTTGCCCACGGCAAAGGTGGGGGCCATGAGCGCGTTCGAGTTCTTCTTCAGTTTCTACGGCCTGCTTCTCGGCCTGTCGGTCGCCGAACTGGTCGGCGGCTTCGCCCGTGTCCTGCACGAGAAGGAGCGGGTGCGCTTCGGCTGGCTGACCCCGATGCTGGCCGCCTTCGTCGCGCTGGACGTCGCGACCTTCTGGAATCAGGCCTGGGTCATTTTCCGCGGCGCGCCGTTCAACCACGCCCTGCTGATCGCCGGCCTGATCATCGCCGCCACCTTCTACGTCGCAGCCAGCGTCACCTTCCCGCGCGTCTCGGCCGAGGGCAGCGATGAACGGATCGACCTGACCGAGCATTTCTGGCGCTACCGCCGTCTGGTCTTCGGCTGCATCATGGCCGCCAACCTGATCGTCGGCCTGCTGTTCATCACCCTGATGAGCGTGAATGACAGCTTCGCCGCCCTCTCGACCGTGCGCCTCTGGGTCGGCTTCGGCATCTTCTTCTTCGGCACGGCGACGGCGGCCTTCGTCCCCTGGCGGCCCGCGGTCGTGGGCGCTCTGGTCGTGGTGCTGGCCTACAGCCTGTGGACCGTCGGCATGTCGGCCATCAACCTGATCGCGCGCGGCGCCTGGGCGCCGGCGATCGGCCTGTAGTGATCCGAAGGGACAGCTTGCCGCAGGCGGACATTTGGTCGAGGAAGGGCGCCATGCGCACGTCCCTGATGATCGCCGCCGCCCTTCTGTTCGCGAGTCCCGCCATGAGCCAGTCCGTCTCCAATGTCGCGCCTTGGGACCAGCCCTTCCTGCCGCCCGCCCCGGAGTGGAACGGCGCCAGCCGCGACCTGCTGCGCGACGCTTCGGACCCGTGGGTCACCGCCTTCGAGGCCGACGCCGACCACGACTTCAGCCCGAACTATGTGGACACCCGCGCCTGGTTCGACCGCCTCGACGCCGCCAGCGACCTGATCCGCATCGAACAGTTCGGCGTCTCGCCGGAAGGCCGCCCGATCTACGCCGTCATCGCCTCGAAGGACGGCGCGACCTTCGATCCATCCAAGCCCGTGCTGCTGGCCCAGGCCGGCATCCACCCCGGCGAGATCGACGGCAAGGACGCGGGCATGATGCTGCTGCGCGACATCGCCTTCTACGGCAAGGACGACCTGCTCGACCGGGTGAACCTGATCCTGATCCCCATCCTGTCGGTGGACGGCCATGAGCGCGCCAGCGCCTACAGCCGCCCGAACCAGCGCGGTCCGCGCATTCAGGGCTGGCGCAATACGGCGACCAACCAGAACCTCAACCGCGACTACCTGAAACTGGACCAGCCCGAGATGCGGGCGGTGCGCGGCCTGATCGTCAAGTACCGGCCCGACCTCTACGTCGACATCCACGTCACCGACGGCATGGATTACCAGTACGACGTCACCTACGGCTACAACGGTGAGGACGGCGTCTATTCCCGCTCGCCCGCCACCGCCCAGTGGCTGGACGACGCCTTCAAGCCCGCCATGAACGTCGCGCTGGAAGGCCGCGGCCACATCCCCGGCGAACTTGTGTTCGGCGTCGATGACCAGAACCCGCGCGCGGGCCTGAACGACGGCGGTCTGGGCGAGCGGTTCTCGAACGGCTGGGGCTCGGCGGCCCACGTCCCGACCATCCTGATCGAGAACCACAGCCTGAAGCCGCACCAGCAGCGCGTGCTGGGCACCTATGTCTTCCTCGAACAGGCGATGAAGCTGCTGGCGACCGACGGCGCCGATCTGCGCGCCGCCGCACAGGCGGACAGCGCCCTGCGCCCGACCGAAATCCCGGCCAATTTCGTCTCCGACCAGCAGCCGACGGCCACCCGCGCCTTCAAGGGCATCACCTACGAGACCTATGACAGCCCCGCCTCGGGCCGTCGCGAAATCCGCTGGCTGGGCCAGCCGGATCCGCAGGTCTGGCAGATGCCCTTCTATTCCTCGCACCCGACCCTGACCCTGCGTCGGCCCGAGGCCTACTGGGTGCCCTCCTATCGCACCGACATCATCGAGCGCCTGCGCGTCCACGGCGTGACGATGGAGACGCTGGACGCGCCGCGCACCGTACCGGTCGAGATGCTTCGCCTCGAGGATCCGCGCCTGGCCACCCGCGCCAACGAGGGCCACGTCCAGATCACCGTCGCCCAGGTCACGCCGCAACGGCGCGACTGGACCTTCCCGACCGGCTCGGTGCGCGTGCCGACCGACCAGCCGCTGGGCGATATCGTCGTCCTGCTGCTGGAGCCGCAATCGTCGGAGAGCTTCTTCGCCTGGGGCATGTTCCCCGAGGTGCTCAGCCGCGTGGAATACATCGAGGGCTACGCCATCGCCCCGCTGGCCGAGCGCATGATGGCCGCCGATCCGGCGCTGAAGGCCGAGTTCGAGGCCAAGGTCGCCGCCGAGCCCGACTTCGCCGCCAACGGCGACGCGCGCCTGCAGTGGTTCTACGAGCGCACGCCCTTCTATGACGACCGCTACCGGCTCTATCCGGTCGCGCGCGAAAACTGATCAAGTCCTTGGGGAGGGGTGAAGGATGTACGATTTTTCAAACATAAACGGGCTCCAGTGGGCCGGCCTGTTCGGTGGCCTTCTGCTCCTCGTGATGCTGGTGCTGTCGGTCAACGTCGTGATCGGGCGCAACAAACATCGGGTCCTTCTGGGCGACGGTGGAAACCCTGAAATGGCTGTCGCCAGCCGCGGTTTCGGCAATGCGGCGGAGTATATCCCGGCCGCCATCGGCATGCTGATCCTGCTGGCCCTGACTGACGCCCCGCATTGGCTGATCCAGATCGTGGGCGCACTGATGCTCGCAGGTCGAATTATTCACCCGTTCGGCCTGAAGGCCACCGGAGGTGTGACCTTGCCCCGCTTGGTCGGCATGGTCCTGACTTGGTTGTCCCTGAGCATCGGATCGGTGGCGCTGGTCTGGACTTTCATCTTTGCTCAAGCCGGGAACTGAGCGTGGTTGATATGGGCGGTCTCCCCGGCCATATCGGGGCATGACCTCCCCGCGTGACGCCGCCGCCTCCGACATTCTGCCCGAACTGGTCGCCGCCGCCCTGAAGGCCGGCGCGGACGCCGCCGAAGCGGTGACCTCCGAGCGCGCCTCCCTGTCCATCGGCGTCCGCAACGGCGCTCTGGAGGATGTCGAACGCGAGGAAAGCCGCGACCTGGGCCTGCGCGTCTTCATCGGCAAGCGTCAGGCGACCGTCTCGGCCTCCGACCTGTCGGACAAGACCCGGGCCCGTCTGATCGAGCGCGCCGTAGCCATGGCCCACCTCGCCCCCGAAGATCCCTTTGCCGGTCTCGCCCCGCAGGACCATCTGGCCAAGGGGCCCTTCCCCGACCTTGATCTCTATGACCCCAGCGAACGCAGCGCCGCCGAACTGGAGGCCGCCGCAGCCGCCGCCGAGGCCGCCGCTCTGGCCGTTGACGGCGTCGCCAAGTCCGAAGGCGGGCACGCCGCCGCCTCGTCCAGCCGCTGGCGTCTGGTCACCTCTCACGGCTTCGACGGCGCCTATCAGGGCTCAGCCTTTTCGCTGGGCGTCGGGGTCATCGCCGAAAAGGATGGGGCCATGGAGCGGGGCGGCGAGCATCGCGCCGTCCGCCACCTGTCCGACCTGCCCTCCGCCGACGCCATCGGCGCCTTCGCCGGCAAGCGGGCGGTCGAACGCACCGGCCCGCGCAAGATCGCCTCGACCACCGCCCCGGTGATCTTCGAGAACCGCATCGCCACCCAGGTGCTGTCGCCCCTGCTGGGCGCCATCTCCGGCGCGTCCATCGCGCGCGGCACCTCCTTCCTGAAGGACAAGCTGGGCCAGCCGGTGCTTCCCAGGGGCGTGAACCTGATCGACGATCCGTTCCGTCCCCGCGGCCTCGGCTCGACCCCGTTCGATGACGAGGGCGTCGCCGTCTGGAAGCAGTCCATCGTCGAGGACGGCGTCCTGACCACCTGGCTGATGAACAGCTCGAGCGCCGCCCAGCTGGGTCTGGCCTCGACCGGCCACGCCTCGCGCGGCCTCGCCGGCCCTCCGGGCGTCTCAACCCACAACCTGCATCTGGAAGCGGGCGAGCAGGACCTGAACGGCCTGATGGGCGCCGCCGGGACCGGCCTGCTGATCACCTCCATGTTCGGCCCCTCGCTGAACGGCAATACGGGCGACTGGTCCGCCGGGGTGTCCGGCTTCTGGTTCGAAAATGGCGAGCGCGTCTATCCGGTCAGCGAAGTCACCGTCGCGGGCAATCTGAAGGACCTGTGGGCCCGTCTGGTCCCCGGCTCGGACCTCGAGTTCCGGGGCGGCTTCAACAGCCCGTCCCTGCTGTTCGACGCGGTGGCCATCGCGGGCAAATGACGGATTTCGCGGACGATCTCGAACTGATCCGCGACGCGGTCCTCGCCGCCGGCGATCTGGCCCTGTCCGAACGCGAGGCGGGGCTGAGCATCCGCTCCAAGTCCGGCGGCTCGCCCGTCACCTCGGCCGATCTGGCGGTGGACGCCCTGCTGCGCGACCGCCTGCTGACCGCCCGCCCCGACTATGGCTGGCTGTCCGAGGAGACCGCCGACACCGCCGATCGCCTGACGAAGCGGCGCATCTTCGTGGTCGACCCCATCGACGGCACCGTCGCCTATATGAAGGACAAGCCGTGGTGGTGCATTCCCATCGCCGTGGTCGAGGACGGCCAGCCGGTCGCCGCCGTCATCCATGCGCCGATGCTGAACGAGACCTTCGTCGCCACGCGCGGCGGCGGCGCCACCCTGAACGGCAGGCCCATCACCCCCTCCGACACCACCGATCTGGATGATGCGTCCGTGCTGGCCGACGCCCGGCTGATGGAAGGCCCGCACTGGCCCGAGCCCTGGCCGCCGATGCGCTACGAGAAGCGTAACGCCCTGGCCTACCGCATGGCGCTGGTCGCCGCCGGGGCCTTCGACGCCGCCATCGCCCTGACGCCGAAATGGGACTGGGACGTCTGCGCCGGCGCCCTGATCGCCGAGGAGGCCGGCGCGAAGGTCAGCGATCATCACGGCCGTCCCTGGCGCTTTAATCAGCCCGATCCGCGACAAACCAGCCTGATCTGCGCCGCGCCGGGCCTCCACCCGTTGATCCTGAGGCGCACAGGGCCTATTCCGCTCGCGCCCCGCTGATCCGTCCCTTCAGGTGATCTCAACCTGCTCGTGGGATGGTGACATCACAGACCGCCCTCCCCCGGGAACGACACCATGACCACCCAGACCGATCCGGCCCAGCTTCTTCACATCGTCATCGGCGGCGAACTGCGCCACCTGGACGCCCCCGTCTTCCGCGATGTGACCCAGATCGAGTTCGTCGGCGCCTTCCCCAGCTATGAGGAAGCCCGCAAGGCCTGGAAGGCCAAGGCCCAGGCCACGGTCGACAACGCCCACATGCGCTACTTCATCCTGCACGCCCACCGCCTGATCGATCCGCGCGGCGACGCCGCCTGATCGGAACGAACCGGGCCGCTCGGGCGCTTCCTGTGAAGCCACGGCCGCAAGGAGGGCCCGAGCATGGAAGCCATTCTGATCGTTCTGGCCCTCGTCGCCCTCGGCGTCGGGATCGTCGTCTGGGCGGTGCGCCGCAAGCCGGAGCCAGCCAGCAGCAACGCGCCGCTTGAATCCGACACGGCGTGGAACGATCCTGTCTCCCCCGCCAACGACGAGACCCCGCGCTCATGAACCTGTTCGGCCGCACCCTCGGTTTTGAAGAAATCGGCGCCCTGGTCTTCATGCTCATGGCGCTGGTCCTGTGGACCATCTCCATGCGCAACGAGCTGGCGTGGACCCGCTGGTTCCGGAACTGGGAGGCCGAGCGCAAGGCCCGCCGGGACGCCGAGCTGGCGGCGGAGAACCCGGACAAGCCGTCCGACACCCCGCGCGGCCCCTGGGGCTGAACCCTACTCCCGCTTCAGCAGCTTCTCGGTCAGCAGCGTCCCCCACCACTGGCCCTTGAACTCGGCGCGGATGGCTTTGGGGTCATAGGCCGGGCTGTCCACCCAATCGAGGAAGCTGACGCCCGTCGGCTCAACCTCCTTCAGGTATTTCTCCAACGTATAGTCCAGCACCCCGGTCAGCCCCTCGCGGTGGTGCAGGTATTTCTTGTCCAGCTGGCCGATGGCCTCGCTGATCGGCTCGCCCAGATGGAAGTGGCGATAGAAGACCGCCATCATCCCGGCCCGGTCCGCGCCGGACTTGCAGTGGATCAGCACCGGATATTCGATCGTCTCGAACAGGGCCTTGGCCCGGTGCACGCGATCGGCCTGCGGGGCGTCGCGGCTGTCCAGCGGCGCATCGATCAGCGTCAGCCCCAGCCGCTCACAGGCGTCCTTCTCCAGCGCATAATAGGCCTCGTCGCGCGCCCCGCGCAGATTGACGACCGTCTTGATCCCCTGCGACTTCCAGTACGCCAGCTGCCGCGGCGACGGCTGGTTCGTCCGCACAAGATCCGGCCCCAGCCAGTGGGCGTTCATGAACCACCGCCGCAGGAAGGCGTGGTCCTTCCAGACGTAGTCCCACTTCGCCCTGAAGCGGCCGGCGCGGGTGGAGAGATCGTAGGACGACATGGGTGCGGAGATAGAGTGTCGGAGGCTTCGCGTCATCCTCAACCGAAGGATTGGGCTTGGCGCTTGACTTCCCGCCCCCGTCGTCCGACCTCGGACCGATGACGACGCCCGCCCCCGCGACAGAAGAAAAAGAGGCGCTGCGCCCGCTGCTGGGTCGCATCTGGCGGGACTATCTCTCGCACCACCGGACGCCGCTGTTCCTGTCCATCGTCTGCGCCGCCATCGTGGGCGTCATGGCGGCCACCGTGCTGCAGCTGCTGCAGCCGGCCATCGACGGCCTGTTCCTCGGCAAGCCGGTCACCATCTGGCGGGTCATCACCATCCAGCCGCAGGACGCCCTGCTGGCCATCCCCGGCATCATCATCGGCGCCGGCGTCATCTGGACCCTCGCGGCGCTGGGCCAGGCGGCGCTGGTCAACCGGCTGGGCCACGGCATCGTCGGCGACATCCAGGTCAAGCTGTTCGGCTCGATGATCCGCGCCGACCTGGCCCGCCTGCGCAGCCAGCACTCGGGCGGCTTCGTCGCCACCGTCCTGTTCGACGCCAATCTGGTGCGCGAGGCCTTCACCAACGGCGTGGTCAACTACACCCAGCACGGCCTGACCCTGATCGCCGTGCTCAGCTATATGGCCTGGACCGACTGGAAGCTGACCGCCATCGTCCTGCTGGGCGCGCCGATCATCGCCTTCGTCCTCCAGCGGTTCGGCAAGCGGATGCGCAAGGCGACCACCGGCGCCATGCTTGAGACGGGCAACCTCTCCACCGCCCTGATGGAGAACCTCGACGGCGTTCGCCTGATCAAGATCGAGAACCGCGAGGCCGCCGAGGAGGCGCGCGTCGGCGAGGTGGTCAATCGCCGCCAGCGTCACGTCATCAAGTCCGCCGACTCCAGAGCCTTCGCCGGTCCCTTCTCCAACCTCGTCGCCATGGTCGTGGTCGCCGCCGTCATGGGCTATGCGGGCTGGCAGGCGCGTCAGGGCCAGATGAGCGTCGGCGCCTTCGCCGCCTACATCGGCCTGCTGATGTCGGCGGGCCAGTCGCTGCGTCAGGTGACCAATCTGCAGACCGTCATGGCCGAGGGCCTGACCGCCGCCCGCCGCCTGTTCGCCTCGCTCGACATCCAGCCGGAAATCCGCGAGGCGCCGGACGCCGCGCCGCTGGCGCATGGCCCGGTGACCGTGTCGCTGGACCGCGTCAGCTTCGCCTACGCTCCGGCGGCGGAAGGCGGCGCGCCCACCCTGTCGGACGTGTCCCTGACCGTGAAGCCGGGCGAGACCATCGCCCTCGTCGGCCCGTCCGGCGGCGGCAAGTCGACCATCCTCAGCCTGTTGCCCCGCTTCTATGACGTCACCGCCGGCGCGGTGACCCTCAACGGTCGCGACATCCGCGAGCTGAAGCTGCAGGACCTGCGCAGCCGCATCGCCCTGGTGACGCAGGAGCCCTTCCTGTTCGACGACACCATCGCCGCCAACATCGCCTATGGCCGCCCCGGCGCCTCTCAGGCCGAGATCGAGGCCGCCGCCGCCAGCGCCGCCGCCCACGACTTCATCACCGCCCTGCCCAAAGGCTACGCAACCCGCGCCGGCGAGGCGGGCCTGCGCCTGTCGGGCGGCCAGCGTCAGCGCGTCGCCATCGCTCGCGCCTTCCTCAAGGACGCGCCCATCCTGCTGCTGGACGAGGCCACCAGCGCCCTCGACACCGAGAGCGAGTCCCTCGTGCAGGCGGCGCTGGAGCGGTTGATGGAAGGCCGCGCCACCCTGATGATCGCCCACCGCCTGTCCACCGTTCGCAACGCCGACCGGATCTATGTGATCGAGGCCGGCAAGGTGGTTGAACAGGGCTCGCACACGACGTTGGTGAAGAAGGGCGGCCTCTACGCCCGGCTGGCGAAGCAGCAGTCGCTGGATGGCGATCCGGTCGGGGTGGTGTCGTGAGACCCCTCCGCAACCCGATCATCCAGTCGGCCCTCGCCTGGGTGCTGGCGAAATGGATGCAATTCTGTTTCGCCACCATCCGCTGGACCCACCAGAACGAGGGCGCGGCCGAGGCGGTGTGGAAACAGGGCGGCGGCGTGCTGGCCGTCTTCTGGCATTCGCGCATCGCCCTCAGCCCCGCCTGCTGGCCTCTGGACCGCGCTACGCCCGCCAAGGCCCTGATCTCGCTCAGCGCCGACGGCGAGTTCATCGCCCGCGCCGTGGCGCAACAGGGCTTCCCCGCCGTGCGCGGCTCCTCGGCCAACAAGGACAAGGCCAAGGCGTCCAAGGGCGGCACCCAGGCCCTGCGTGACGGGCTCAAGCAGCTCAAGGTCGGCGGTCTGGCCATCACCCCCGACGGCCCGCGCGGCCCGGCGCGCCACATGGCCGAGGGCCTGCCGATGCTGGCCAAGATTTCGGGCGCCCCCGCCCTGTTCATCGGCCTCAGCTGCAATCCGGCCATCCGGCTGAACAGCTGGGACAAGGCCGTCCTGCCCCTGCCCTTCGGCAAGGGCGCCATCGTCTGGGATGTCGCCGACTACCCCGAGGGCGCGGACATGGCCGATGTCGCCGCCGCCTGGACCGAACGACTGAACGCGGTGGAGGCCGAGGCCGACGCCATCACCGGCCTGAAGCGGGTCTGACCTTGAGCCCCGCCCTGATCCTCTACCGGCTCCTGACCAAGGCGCTGGAGCCCCTCGCCCCCCGCCTGCTCGACGCGCGCGCCAAGAAGGGCAAGGAAGACCCGGTCCGGGTCGATGAACGCCTCGGCCTGACCCGCACGCCCCGTCCGGACGGCGAGATCGTCTGGCTGCATGGCGTCAGTGTGGGCGAGACCCTGTCCCTGCTGCCCGTGGTCGAGCGGCTGCGCGCGGCGCGGCCCGACCTGAACATCCTCGTCACCTCCGGCACCCTGACGTCCGCCAACCTGCTGGCCCGCCGCCTGCCCGACGGCGTGATCCACCAGTTCGCCCCGGTCGATACGCCCGGCGCGGTCGACGCCTTCCTGACGAAGTGGAAGCCCGTCGTCGGCGTCTTCGTCGAAAGCGAGCTGTGGCCGAACCTGATCCTGGAATCGCACCGGCGCGGTGTGAAACTGGTGCTGGCCAGCGCCCGCATCACCGAAAATACCGTCGCCGGCTGGCGGCGCTTCCCCGGCGCGGCGCGGAAGATCCTGTCGGCCTTTGATGTGGTCCTGCCGCAGGACGGCGTGTCCGCCGACCGGCTGGAAAGCCTCGGCGCCCGCATCGACGGCCATGTGAACCTGAAACTGGCGGGCGACGCCCCGCCCCATGACGGCGCGGCCTTCACCAGACTCAGCGCCGCGATCGGCGACCGGCCCGTGGTCGTGGCCGCCAGCACCCACGACGGCGAGGAGATCGCCATCGTCCGCGCGCTGGACAAGCTGACCGACCGGCTCTGCCTGATCCTCATCCCCCGCCATCCGGAGCGCAGCGCCGCCATCGCCGCCGCCCTGACCCGCGACGGCTACCGCTTCGCCCTGCGCTCTCAGGGCCGCCAGCCGGACGGCGACACCGACCTCTATGTCGCCGACACCCTGGGCGAGATGGGCCTGTTCCTGCGTCTCGCCGATGTCGTCGTCATGGGCGGCAGCTTCTCCGCCGCGCTGGAGAAGCCTCCGGTCGGCGGCCACAACCCGTTGGAGCCCGCGCGGCTGGGCAAGCCTGCCGTCACCGGACCCGACATGACCAACTGGGCCGCCGTCACCGAGGCGCTGGTCGAGGCGGGCGGGCTGCGGATCGTCTCCGCCCCGTGGGACCTGCCCGGCGTGCTCGTGCCCCTGCTGTCCGACGACAAGGCCGCCCGCGCCATGGGCGATCGCGGCCGCCGCGCCGCCGCCGAGGCCGGCTCGGGCCTCGAACGGCTGATCGACAGCCTGCAGCCCCTGTTGCCGCCACCGCCCCGGACGCGCCGATGAGCCTCAGCACGCCCAAATGGTGGTATCTGCGCGACCGCAAGTCGGCGGCCATGACGCGCATGTTGCTCAAGCCCGTCTCGTGGATCTGGGCCGGCGTCACCGCCAGTCGCATCGCCCGCGCCAGTCCGGTCGATCCGGGCGTGCCGGTCATCTCCATCGGCAATCTGACCGTCGGCGGCTCGGGCAAGACGCCCGTCGCCCGCGAAGTCCTGCGCCTGCTGCGCCAGTCGGGCGTCGACGCACAGGCCCTGTCGCGCGGCTATGGCGGCAAGCTTGAGGGGCCGGTTCGCGTGGACCTGAGCACCCACACCGCCGCCGACGTCGGTGACGAACCCCTGATGCTGGCGCTGGACAGCCCCGCCTGGATTTCCCGCGACCGCGTCGCCGGGGCGAAGGCCGCCGCCGCGGAGGGCGCGCAGGCGCTGGTGCTGGACGACGGCCATCAGAACCCGGCGCTGAAGAAGACCCTCAGCCTGATCATCGTGGACGGCGAGACCCGCGACGACGAATGGCCCTTCGGCGACGGCTCGGTCTTCCCGTCCGGTCCCATGCGCGAACCGCTCAAGGCCGGTCTGGCCCGCGCCGACGCCGTGGTCATCCTGATGCCGTCCGATCTGGCTGAACCGGATGAGGAATTGCTGGAGACCTTCGGCGCCCTGCCCGTCTTCATCGCCCGCCTCGAACCCGCCGGTCCGCCGCCGTCCGGCCCTCTGGTGGGCTTCGCCGGCATCGCCAAGCCGTGGAAGGTCGAGCGTTCGCTCAAGGCCGCGGGCGGCGAACTGGCCGACTTCGCCCCCTTCCCCGACCATGCCGCCTTCAAGGAGGAAGACCTGCGCTTCCTCGCCGACCGCGCGGAGATGTTCGGCGCGACCTTGGTGACCACCGAAAAGGACTGGTCCCGACTGCCCCCCGACTGGCGCGCCCGCGTGGTCAGCTGGCCGGTGAAGGCGACGTTCGAGGACGAGGCGGGGTTTGTGGACCTGCTCAGCAATTCCTCCCCCAAGGGGGAGGAACTCTACTCCTCCCGGTAAACCACCCCGCCCTTCATCACGAAGTCGACGTCCAGCAGTTCGGCAACGTCCGTCAGCGGATCGCCGTCCACCGCGATCAGGTCGGCGGGCATGCCGACCGCGATCTTTCCGGCCTGATCCGAGATGCGCAGGTGCGCCGCCGCATGGACCGTCGCCGTCTGGATCGCCTCCAGCGGCGTCAGTCCCGCCCGCACCAGCAGGACGAACTCTCCGGCGTTGTCGCCATGGGCAGAGACGCCGCTGTCGGTGCCGAAGGCGATGCGGACGCCGCCCTCATGCGCCCGTCGCGCCATGTCCAGCATCAGCGGCCCGGCCTGCAGGGCCTTGGCCGTCTGGGCGGGCGTGAAGAAATTGTCGGGGCTCGAGGCGATCCGGGCCACGAAGTCGCCGGCCATCAGGGTCGGCACCAGATAGACGCCGTCACGCCGCATCAGCCGGATCGACTCGGCGTCCAGATAGGTGCCGTGCTCGATCGAGTCGCCGCCCGCGCGCAGGAAGCTGTTGATGCCGTCGCCGCCGTGGGCATGGGCCGTGACCTGCCGCCCCATCCGGTGCGCGGAGTCCACGATGGCGGCCAGTTCGGCGTCCGAGAACTGCTGGCCCAGACCGGCCGCTGTGTTCGACAGCACGCCGCCGGTGGCCGTGATCTTGATGATGTCCGCGCCCGCCCGCACCTGCAGCCGCACCGCGCGCATGCAATCCTCCGGACCGGAGCAGATGCTCTCGCCGGTGAACATGTGCATGATGTCGTCGCGATAGCCGTTCACGTCGCCATGGCCGCCGTGAATCGACACCGCCTCGCCCGAGGCGATGATGCGCGGGCCGGGCACGTCGCCGCGCCGCACCGCGTCGCGCAGGGCGAAGATCGACTCGTTCGTCGCGCCCAGATCGGCCACCGTGGTGAAGCCCGCCTCCAGCGTCCGCAGCGCGTACCGCGCGCCGACGAAGGCCTGATCCGCATTGGACTGGGTCACCCCTTCCAGACGGGAATTGGGGTTCTGTTCGCCGGTCAGATGGACATGGCTGTCGATCAGTCCGGGCAGCACGAAGGCGTCCCGCAAATCGACGATCCGGCCCTCGCCGACGAAGCCGTCGCGGATATCGACGACCTGGTTCCCTCTGATCACGAGAGTTTTATCGCGCTGCACAACGCCGGTCGACGGGTCGGCCAGAAGTCGCCCCACTTGAACGAACGTCGTTCCCGCCTCGGGCGAAACAGACGGGCTCGCGGGCGTTTGCGCCGCGACGCTTGTGGCCACGCATGCGACCAAAGCCGCCATCATTCCTGTGATGCTTTTCATCAGATCCTCCCTGTCGTCCCCGCTTCACTGTACCTGTCCACGGCCCGGAGCCAAGGCTCAGGTTGCCAGCGTTCCCCCGTTTTGAAACAACCCGTCACTTCCTGTGAAACGTGCGAGGGGCGTCGCATGCGGCTTGCAAGACGTGGATTCATTCTGGGCGGCGCGGCGCTTCTGTCGGGTTGCGCCTCCGCTGCGGCCACCCGGCCGACCGCTTTGGCCCCGGTGACCACCGCCCAGGCCACGCCGGTTCCGGCCCCGCAGATCGTGGTCGCCGCCGAGCCCGAGGCCATCACCGCCCGGCTGAACTCCACCCGTCTGCTCGATCCGCGCGGCCAGGTCCGTCCCGAACTGATGGAACGCGCCCTCGCCGCTATGGACATCCACGGCCACAAGATCACCCAGCGCGACCGCATGTATCTGGTCGACTTCACCAAATTCTCGGGCGACGAGCGCCTCTACGAGGTCGATCTGGCCGGCGGCGAGATCACCCTGATGCGCACCTGCCACGGTCGCGGGTCTGACCCGGACCACTCCGGCTACGCGAAGACCTTCTCCAACACCCCGGACAGCTACAAGTCCTCGGTCGGCGCCTTCGCCACCGCCGGCGCCAGCTGGGGCTCGCAGCAGGGCCCGAACGTCCTGCTGGACGGGCTGGAGTACACCAACAACAACGCCCGCGAGCGCGCCATCATCATCCACGGCGCCGACTATGCCGACCCGGCCTTCCTCGCCCGCGAGGGCAAGCTGGGCCGCAGCTACGGTTGCTTCTCGGTCGCCCACACCGACCTGCCCCGCCTGCGCGAGCGCATGGGCGAGGGCCGCCTGTTGTTCGCCTGGGCCTGAATCACAAGGGCCGGGCTGGACGTCATCCAGCCCGGCCCCTGATTTCGCCTCAGCCTGTCCTCAGGCCTCAGAACTCTTCCCAGCCGTCTTCCGCCGGATGCGACTTCAGCGCCGCGCCGCCGGACCCGACCGTCTTCATCTGCGTCACCGGCGCGTGACGCACGGGACGCGACGCCGGAGCGGCGGCCGCCTGCGGCGCATCGCCGATGCGGAAGCGTGACACCGAACCGGCCAGCACCTCGGCCTCCTGCGACAGCGAATGGCTGGCGGCGGTCGATTCCTCGACCATGGCGGCGTTCTGCTGGGTGACCTGGTCCATCTGGTTCACCGCGGTATTGACCTGCTGCAGCCCGGTCGCCTGTTCCTGCGCCGAGGCGGCGATCTCGGACACCAGC
>JAVHYH010000291.1 GCA_031119155.1 Brevundimonas sp. | reverse complement strand
GGGGTGGGCTGAGGCCGCGGCGGCGTCGGCTGGGGCGTCGGGCGCGGAGCCGGGCGCGGCGGCGTGGGACGCGGCGGAGTCGGCGCGGGTGTCGGCGGCGTCGGGGTCGGTTCGGGCGGCGTCGGCTCGGGCAGCGACTCGACCGGAGCCGTGTTCGTTTCCTCGATCAGCTCATCGCTGGGGTTCAGCGGGGCGGCGCCCAGCACCTCGATGTCCGAGACCACCTGCACCGGCACGGAATTGCTGACCGTCACCGGCTTCGGCGGCGGGGCGAACAGCAGCGACCAGGCGATCACCCCGGCGATGCCGGCGTGAATGGCGAGGGATCCGAACAGGGCGGCGCCGGGACGATCCAAGCCTCAGCCCTCCGGCGATGCGCTGGTGTCGGTGATCAGGTTCAGCTTGGCGAAGCCTTCCGACGACAGACGGGCCATGACGCGGGCCACGGCCTGATAGGGGGCGCGACCGTCGGCGCGGATGAAGATCGGTTTCTCGCGCGCATCGGCGCCGCCCTCGCGGGCCACGGTCGCGACCAGATCGTCCCAGCGGACCTGATTTTCACCGACGAAGATCTCGCCGTTCTGCTGGATGGCCACCGTCACCGGCTCGCTGGTGGTGTCCACCGCGCTGGCCTCGGTCTTGGGCAGTTCGACCTCGACGCCGGTCGTCAGCAGGGGCGCCGAGATCATGAAGATGATCAGCAGCACCAGCATGACGTCGACCAGCGGGGTGACGTTGATCTCGCTCAGCGGACGCTTGCGCGCCCGGCGACGACCGCGGACGTGACCGCCGCCGCCTCCTCCTCCCATCGCCATCCTCAGACCTCCCGGCGGGTGTCAGCGGCGGGCGCCGAGCCCAGACGGCGAGCCACGGCGGCCTGCAGGTCGTCGGCGAAGCTCTCCAGACGGCCGGTGAACTTGCCCGCGTCGATCGAGAATTTGTTGTAGGCGATATAGGCCGGGATGGCGGCGAACAGGCCGATGGCGGTGGCGAACAGGGCCTCCGAAATGGCCGGGGCGACCGTCGTCAGATTGGTGTTGCCCGCCGAGGCGATGGCGCCGAAGGCGTTCATGATCCCCCAGACCGTGCCGAACAGGCCGATGAAGGGCGAGGAGGTGGCGACCACCGACAGGACGCCCAGGCCGTTCTCGACGCGCTGGCCCTCGCGGGCGATCAGGCTGTCCAGCGCGCGGTCGATGCGCGACATCAGCAGGTTGGCCTGGCTTTCGCTGGTCAGGCCGCGGGTGCGGGCCTCGCGCCAGTCGCTGAGGGCGATGACCAGCATGCGCGGCAGGGGGTGCGCCGGGGTCGGCCCGGCCTGGGCCGCGATCTCCTCGAGCGACCGGCCCGAGCCGACCGCCTGTTCGAAGGCGTTGGCCTGGCTGTTGAGCGAGGCGAAGCTGAGGGCCTTGCTGATGATGACCGCCCACGACCAGACCGAGGCGACGGCCAGACCGACCATGACGGCCTTCACCACATAGTCGGCCCGCAGGAACAGTTCGACGGGGTTGAGCATCGAAGAGGCTTCGGCGGCGATAGTCATTCAGGCGTCCTTCCGTATCCGTCCCTGTGCACCGGACGGGCGTGGCGGTTCTGTGGCGAGTCAGGTCTCGTCAGGCCGGTTTAGCGTCGTGTAGCGGCACGGTCACGCTTGCGCACATGACAGGTTCGCTATCGTCCGGGCGCGCGCCCGACAGGCTATTCCGGGGCGCGCGGCGTGTTGGGCTGGACCGCCACGGAGACCGGGGCGCCGACGCTGATGATCACGCCTTCGTGGCCTTCCTTGGCGATGGAATAGGTGGCGGCGTCGCGCAGCAGCTGGTCCTCGCAGGACCGGTCGCCGGCGCGATTCAGGTCGGCGCAGCCCAGCTTGGCAGCGTCGGCCCAGCCCCGCACCCGGCGGGTCGCGGCCTCGGCGCGGCTGATGGCGGCTTCGTCCTCGGCCTTGGCCTGGGCGATCAGGGCCTGACGGGCGCCCTGCTGGTACTGCAGCTCGGCCTGACCGGCCATCTTGCGCTCCCAGACCTTGTAGTGCGGGCAGCCGACGAGGCCGCCGCCCACGCCCATGACGACCAGCAGGGTGATGACGATGACCGCCGTCCAGCCCTGACGTTCGGTGAATTCGGTGTTCGAAGCCATGGATCAGTCCTCCTTGGGCGCCAGCCAGGGGCTGACCTTTTTAATCAGGGCCTTTGTCGGACGGCGCGGGCGGCCGTCCATGTGAATGCAGACGACCTCGACCTCGGCGCGGCAAAGCGCATCGTCGCCGCGCGCGACCTCCTGGGTGATCAGCAGGCGCGGTCCCCTGGCGGCGTCATACCAGGTGCGGACGACCAGCTCGTCGTCGATGCGGGCGGGCTTGAGGAAGGTCAGGGCCATCTTCGAGACGACGAAGGCCATCGGCTGGTCGTGGTCCAGAAGCTCGGCGTGGCCGATGCCCATCAGGCGCAGGCAGTCGGACCGCCCGCGCTCGAAATAGCGGACGTAGTTGGCGTGATAGACCAGACCGGTGAAGTCGGTGTCCTCGTAATAGACGCGGACCGGCAGGCGATGCTCTCGGCCCTCGAAGCGGCCGGCGGTGGGACGGTCGGTCATTGCGGCAGGTCTCCCCGGCGTTTGAGGAATCCGGGACAGAGGTCGGACTGGTTCTGCTCGAACTCGATCTTCAGGGGATCGGTCTCCAGCATCAGGCGGTTGGGGCGCGAGACGAAGGCGACGACCTCATTCCCGTTCCGCAGGTAGCCGCAGACGGCGCGGCGACGGCCGGTCTCGGTATAGGTGACGCGGGCCTTCTTGCCGACGAGGGCGTGGACCTGGGTCTGGGCGCGCTGTTCCGGCGTGGGCTCGTGACGACCGAAGGCGTTCCGACTGACCAGCCAGAGGATCAGCAGGCCGAGCAGGATGATCGCGCCGCCCAGCACGATGATCAGACGATCAGTCCGGATTGTCCGTTTCGCCATGCGGCCCTCCTCGCGCGCAACCATGAAGGGGTTCGGCGTAGAGGTGAACCCTCGTTGGGGTGAACCCTACTTGCCGCCGAACAGGTCGCCGGCTTGGGGAACCTTCGGCGGTTCGCTGAGGCCAAGGTGGCTGTAGGCGCGGGCGCAGGCCATGCGGCCGCGGGGGGTGCGCTGGATGAAGCCCTGCTGCAGCAGATAGGGCTCGATCACGTCCTCGACCGCGTCGCGCGCCTCGGCGATGG
>JAVHYH010000290.1 GCA_031119155.1 Brevundimonas sp. | reverse complement strand
TCGACCAGGATGCCGATGGTCAGCGACAGGGCCAGCAGGGTCACCGTGTTCAGCGACTGGTCCATGGGCGCCAGCAGGGCGAAGGTCGGGATCAGCGACAGCGGCATGGCCGTCGCCGCGATCAGCGTCGCCCGCCAGTCGCGCAGGAAGATGAACACCACGATCACGGCCAGCAGGGCGCCGAGGCCCAGCGCTTCCAGCGAGGCGAAATAGCTTTCCTCGATGTATTTCACGCTCGAGGTAACCTGCTGGATGGTCAGGTTGGGGTTGGCCTCGTCGAGGCGTTTTACCTCCTCGCGAACCCGCTCGGCCACCTTGACCTCGCTCGCCGTGCGCGAGCGCAGGAAGTTGAAGGTCACCGCCTCCTGCCCGTCGTAACGGGCGATGCGGCGCGGCTCGCTCCACTTGTCCTCGACCGTGCCCAGATCCTGCAGGCGCACTGTCCGCCCGCCGTCCAGCGGCACCAGCGTCTCACGCAGTTGCTGCAGCGAGGTGGCGGCGCCCAGCGTCCGCACGGCCCGCTCCGACCCGGCGACCGTCACGCGGCCACCGGGCAGGTTGTTGTTCACACTGGTCAGCGCCTGGCTGACCTGCGCCGCCGTCACGCCGTAGGCGGACAGCCGCTGCGGATCCAGCTCGACCCGCATCTCCCGGTCCACCCCGCCCGAGCGGTTGACCTCGCCGACGCCGCCCAGCGCCAGCAGCGAGCGGCTGACCTCATTGTCGATGAACCAGCTGATCTCCTCCGGCGTCATCGTCGGCGAGCGGACCACATAGGTGATCAGGGCGTCGCCGGTGATGTCGATGCGCTGGACCGTCGGTTCCTGCATGTCCTGCGGCAGGCTGGCCCGCACGCCGCTCATGGCGTTGCGGACGTCGTTGGTCGCCCGTTCGGTATCGGTGCCCAGTTCGAACTCGATGGTGGTCGAGGACACGCCGTCGCTGACGTTCGAATAGATGTGGCGCACGCCCGACAGGCCCGCGATCGAATCCTCGACCAGCCGGGTGACCTGCACCTCCATCTCCGCCGGGGCGGCCCCCGGCCGCGCGGCGGTGACCGCGACGATGGGGAAGTCGATGTCGGGGTTGTTGTTGATCCGCATCCCCATGAAGCCGACGATGCCGGCGAGGGTCAGCAGGACGAACAGCAGGATGATCGGAATCGGGTTCCGGATCGACCAGGAGGAAATCTGGTTCATGTCGGTCGCTTCCGCTTAGTGGGCGCTGGCCGGGGCGGCCGACTGGGCTTCGGTTTGCTGGGTCACGGCCTGCTGGGCCTGCGTCGCCGAGGCCACGCGAACCCGGTCGCCCTGGTTCAGGAAGCCGGCGCCCTGCACCACCACCCGCGCGCCGACGGCGACGCCCGAGACGGCGGTGCGGTCCTGTTGGCGGTTCAGCACGGTGATCGGCTGGAAGCGCACCGTGTCGCCGCTGGCCATCACGAACACGCCCGCCTGATTGTTGCGGTACAGGATGGCGGCGGTCGGCACGACGGTCGCGGGCTGGTCGCCCACATCGATCACGGCGCGGGCGAACATGCCGGGGCGCAGGGCGGTGCCGGGCGCCAGGGCCACCCGGGCCAGACCCAGCCGGGTCTCGGCGTTCACTTCCGGCGTGACGATGCGGACCGAGCCGGTGGTCGGCGCGGCTTGGCTGGAGGTCACCTGCGCGGACTGGCCGGCGCGGATCAGGGCCAGTTCGGTCTCCGGCACCTGGGCGTCCAGCTCCAGACGGCCGTCACGCACCATGCGGAACAGCTCGGTCCCGGCGCTGATGATCTGGCCGCGGGTCACGCTGCGGCTGATGATCTGGCCCGAGACGGGCGCGCGGATGGTTGCCTGCGACTGGCGGGTGCGGGTCTCGGCCAGAGCCGCCCGGGCCGAGGCCAGATTGGCCTGCGAGGACCGCTGGTTGGCCAGCGCCGTGTCCAGCGAGGCCTGGCTCAGGAAGCCGCGTTCCTTCAGCTCCTGCGCCCGGGCCAGCGCCGCGTCGTCGCGGGCCGCATTGGCTTCCGCGGTCTGCACCGCCGCCTGCTGCTGACGCACCTGGGCGTCCAGCAGGGCGGTGTTCATCTGCACCAGCGGCTGGCCCTGCCGCACATAGGAGCCTTCATCGACATAGACGGCCGTGGCCACCAGCCCGCCGGTCTCGGCGCCGACCGGCACCTCTTCCCAGGCCGTCACCGTGCCCGAGGCCGTGACGGTGCGGGCCAGGTTCTGGGTGGTTGCGGTCTGGACGGCGACAGTCTGGGCGCTGGCGCCCGTGTCCGCCTTTTCCTCGCCCCCGCCGCAGGCCGCCAGCGCGACGGCGGCGGTCATCAGGGTGGCGGCGACAGTCCAGCGGCCTTGAAGCTTGATCGACACTTGGAATCCCCTTGGCGGCCGCGCGGGGAGGCGCGCGGTCGAGCGAAACAACGCCCATCCGGGCGTCCGGTTGTCATCGGTGGTTGAATAACGTTTCGCCAGCCTGTCGAAAACCGACAAAGCGTCGCGTTACGGCGATGTAATCCGCAACAAAATCAGTAGCGGAGATTAACCGCGACGCCGTTCCGTTGGCGCTTTTCCGCCCGCCGTGCTAGGCGCGCCGGACCATGCCGACCACCCCTATCGAACGCATCCGCAACTTCTCCGTCGTCGCCCACATCGACCACGGCAAGTCCACGCTCTCCGACCGCCTGATCCAGTACACGGGCGGGCTGACCGCGCGCGAAATGTCCGCGCAGGTCCTGGACAACATGGACATCGAAAAGGAGCGCGGCATCACCATCAAGGCGCAGACCGTGCGCCTGACCTACAAGGCGAAGGACGGGCTCGACTACGTCCTGAACCTGATGGACACGCCCGGCCACGTCGACTTCGCGTATGAGGTCTCGCGCTCGCTGGCCGCCTGCGAGGGCTCGCTGCTGGTCGTGGACGCCTCGCAGGGCGTCGAGGCCCAGACCCTGGCCAACGTCTATCAGGCCATCGACAACAACCACGAGATCGTGCCGGTCCTCAACAAGATCGACCTGCCGGCCGCCGAACCCGACCGGGTCCGCGCCCAGATCGAGGACGTCATCGGCATTGACGCCTCGGAGGCCGTCATGGCCTCGGCCAAGTCGGGCATCGGCATCGAGGACGTGCTCGAGGCCATCGTCACCCGCCTGCCGGCGCCCAAGGGCGACATCGACGCCCCGCTGAAGGCCATGCTGGTCGACGCCTGGTACGAC
>JAVHYH010000048.1 GCA_031119155.1 Brevundimonas sp. | reverse complement strand
TGTCGTAGAGCGGCAGCAGGCGGTCGGCCATCTCGACCACCGTCACCTCGGCGCCCAGCTTGCGGTAGGCGATGCCCAGCTCCAGCCCGATATAGCCGCCGCCGACGACCACCAGCTTGCCCGGCACCTTGTCCAGCGACAGGGCCTCGGTCGACGAGATGACGTCGCCGCCGAACGGCAGGAAGGGCAGTTCGACCGGCTCGGAGCCGGTGGCCAGAATGACGTGCTCGGCGCTGATGGTGATGTCACCGTCAGCGGTCTTCACCGTGCAGGTCTTGGCGTCGGCGAAGGTCGCCCAGCCGTTGATGACCTTGACCTTGGCCTTCTTCAGCAGGGCCGCGACGCCGTTGTTCAGCTTGCGGACGATGCCGTCCTTCCACTCGACCGTCTTCGTCAGGTCGATGGAAGGTGCGGTCGCCGTGATACCCAGCGTGCCGCCGTCGGCGGCCTTGGAAACCGTCTCGAACTTGTTGGCCGCATGGATGATGGCCTTGGACGGAATACAGCCGACGTTCAGGCAGGTTCCGCCGAGGCCGTCGCCGCCGTCCACCAGCACGGTGTCGAGGCCCAGCTGGCCACAACGGATGCCCGCGACATAGCCGCCGGTGCCGGCGCCGATGATGAGGACTTTGGTTTTGAGGGTCTGGGTCATGAGGTCTTGGATTTCTTGGTTCGCGCGGTGCGACCGCGTCCGAGCAGGAAGCCGATAAGAAGGGAAATCAGGGACGCACCGCCGGCCCACGGCAGCCAGTCCGGGAATGTTGACGCAGGGGTTTGCTCGGCCACCGATGCCGGAGGCCACTCCGGCATAGCGGGGCTTTCGGGAGAGGGGCGCATATCGCCTCTCACCTGAAGCTGCCCCAAGAGGACCATAGCCTCGGCGCCAGCGCGCGTCCCGGCTGGCTCGACACGGATGAGGCCCGGATCCCTTTCCCCGTCCGGCGCGACAAATACGAAGTAGCGCTCGCCGTTGATCCTTTGGGCCTGAAGATCATCCTCATCGAAGGACCACTCGGTACAGGCGCCAGGCGTAAAGCTCAGCGTCAGAACCTCTGTCGGACGGACACCCCAGACCGTCTCCACGGGCTTCAGACGCACCGTGAACTGATCTGAGGGGTGGCGGGGATTCGCTGCCTGGAAATCTTCTGCGACCGCCACGTACACCGAGGTCACGGAATGAAAATAGGCCATGCGCTGAACGGCGTGATCCGGCGCCAGAGTGCAGGCGAGCGCCGGAGTACCGAACGTGCCGGTCAAAGCAAAAGCGGCCATCAGGACCCTGATCTTCATCGACAGCCTCCCTCTCTCCGCTCATCCCGGCGCACGCCGGGACCCAGTTCTGTCCAGCCTGACGCCGGAGCGTCAGGTCTTCCCGCCCCATCAAAAGTTCACCCGCTCCATCACCCAAAGCACTGGGTCCCGGCTTCCGCCGGGATGAGCGGAGGAAAGGTTACATCCACAGCGTCGCGGGATGCTCCAGCAGGCCCTTGATGCGCTGCACGAAGACGGCCGCGTCGTGGCCGTCGACGATGCGGTGATCGAAGGACGAGGACAGGTTCATCATCTTGCGAACGACCATCTGGCCGTCCTTCACCACGACGCGCTCGATGATCTTGTTGGGTCCGACGATGGCGACTTCGGGGTGGTTGATGATCGGGGTGTGGACTACCCCGCCCAGCGTGCCCAGCGAGGTGATGGTGATGGTCGAACCCGAGAGTTCCTCGCGCTTGGCCGAACCGTCCTTGGCCGCGCCCGAGACGCGGGCGATTTCCAGGGCGGTGTCGTAGGGGTCGCGGGCCTCGGCGTGGCGGACCACGGGCACCATCAGGCCGTTCGGCGTCTGGGCGGCGATGCCAAGATGCACGGCGGCGTGCTGCGTCAGCACCCCGGCCTCGTCGTCATAGGTGGCGTTGATCTGCGGCTGGTCGCGCAGGGCCACCACGATGGCGCGGGCGATGAAGGGCAGGACGTTCAGCTTGGGCTGGTCCTTCTTCTTCGTCGCGTTCAGGTGGGCGCGGAGTTCTTCCAGCGCCGTGACGTCGATCTCCTCGACATAGGTGATGTGCGGAATGCGACGGACGCTCTCGGCCATCTTCTCCGCGATCTTGCGGCGCAGGCCGATGATGCGGACCTCGGTCGTCCCTTCAGCCTTGGCGTAGGTCGAAGCCGACGATCCGGAGACGGACGACTTCGAACCGCCGGCGACGAAGGCGTCGAGGTCGGCGTGCTCGATGCGGCCCGCCGGACCGGAGCCGGGCACGAACTGCAGCTCGACGCCGAGGTCACGGGCGCGATTGCGCACGGCCGGCGAGGCCAGCGGGCGCTGATTGCGGTCGGAGAGCTTCCGCAAGCCCTCCCCCACGACGGGGGAGGGTTGGGTGGGGGTGGAGGCAGACTGTTTGGAGGTGGACGCGGAAGGCGACGTCGCCTTTTGCGCCACGGACGGTGACGACGAGCGCGCACCCTCACCCCCGGCCCCTCTCCCGTCTAGGGAGAGGGGAGCGATGTTGCCCTTGCCCTCGACCTTGAACGAGACCAGCGGACCGCCGACAGGCACCTGCTGGCCCGCATCGCCGTGCAGGGCGACAACGACGCCGGACACCGGCGAGGTGATCTCGACCGTGGCCTTGTCGGTCATGATGTCGGCGAGGATCTGGTCCTCGGAGACGGCGTCGCCGACCTTGACGTGCCAGCTGACCAGTTCGGCCTCGGCGGTGCCTTCGCCCACGTCGGGCAGCTTGAAGACGTAGTTGGCGCCGTCAGCGGGCTGGGCCGCGACCGGAGCCGCAGCCTTCGGAGCCTCGACCGGCGCCGGAGCGGCTTCAACCTTGGGCGCCGGAGCCGGAGCGACGTCGTCCGACGCATTCCCCGCGCCCTCGACCTCGAACTCCACCAGCGGTCCGCGCACCGGCACCATCTCGCCGGGCTGGCCGTGGAGAGCCAGCACCTTGCCGGACACCGGGGCGGTGATCTCGACGGTGGCCTTGTCGGTCATGATGTCGGCGACGATCTGGTCCTCGGCGACCATGTCGCCGACCTTCACGTGCCAGCCGACCAGTTCGGCCTCGGCGGTGCCTTCGCCCACGTCGGGCAGTTTGAAGACGAAACGACCCATCTCAGCGTCCCCCGCTCATGGTGGCTTTCAGGGCGTCGGCCACGCGTTGCGGGCCGGGGAAATATTCCCACTCGAAGGCGTGCGGATAGGGCGTGTCCCAGCCGCAGACGCGGGCGATGGGAGCTTCCAGATGATAGAAGCAACGCTCCTGCACCAGCGCCGACAGCTCGGCGCCGTAGCCCGAGGTCTTGGGCGCCTCGTGCACGATCACGCAGCGGCCGGTCTTCTTCACGCTGGCCTCGATGGCCTTGATGTCCAGCGGCACGAGGGTGCGCAGGTCGATGACCTCGGCGTCGACGCCCGCATGTTCGGCGCCCGCCAGCGACACCCAGACCATGGTGCCCCAGGCCAGGATGGTGACGTCGGCACCTTCCTTCATGATGCGCGCCTTGCCGATCGGCTCGACGTATTTGCCGGTCGGGACCTGGGCCAGATCCTGCGTCTTCCACGGCGACACCGGCTTTTCGTGCCAGCCGTCGAAGGGGCCGTTGTAGAGGCGCTTGGGCTCGAAGAAGATGGTGGGATCGTCGTCCTCGATACAGGCCGTCAGCAGGCCCTTGGCGTCGTAGGGGTTGGACGGCACCACGACCTTCAGGCCGGCGATGTGGGTGAACAGGCTTTCCGGCGACTGGCTGTGCGTCTGACCGCCGAAGATGCCGCCGCCATAGGGGCTGCGGACGGTGATCGGAGACGTGAACTGGCCGCCCGAGCGGTAGCGCAGCTTGGCCGCTTCCGAGACGATCTGGTCATAGGCCGGATAGATGTAGTCGGCGAACTGGATTTCCACGACCGGACGCAGGCCATAGGCGCCCATGCCGATGGCGGCGGCGACAATGCCGCATTCCGAAATCGGGGCGTCGAAGCTGCGGGTCAGGCCGTGCTTCTGCTGCAGGTGATCGGTGACGCGGAAGACCCCGCCGAAATACCCGGCGTCCTCGCCGAACGACAGGACATTGCCGTCCTCGGCCATCTTGACGTCCAGGGCCGAGTTCAGGGCCTGGATCATGTTCATCGGCACGACGTCACCCTTGGGGGCGGTCGAGGCCGGAGCGTTGGACGCGCTGACCATGTCGGGCTCGACGCCGTCGTTGCGGTCGGCTTCGGTGAAGGTGGTTTGATCGGTCATGCTCAGACTCCCACCTCGCGACGTTGCTCGACAAGGCGCCAGTCTTCCGTGGCGAAGACCTCCTCGAACATCGTCTTCACGCTGGGGCGCGATTGGCCGAGCGTACCGATGGCCTCGGAGGCCTTGCCGGCGGCGCGGACCTGTTCGACGGCGTCCTTCTCGGCCTCTTCCTGTTGCGCATCGGACCATTCGCCCAGCACGATCAGGTGCTGCTTCAGGCGCTCGAGCGGATCGCCCAGCGGCCATTTCTCGTGCTCGTCGCCCGGGCGGTAGCGGCTGGGGTCATCCGAGGTCGAGTGCGGCGCGCCGCGGTAGGTGAACAGCTCGATGACCGTCGCGCCCTGATTGGTGCGCGCCCGCTCCTCGGCCCACTTCGTCGCGGCCCAGACGGCGAGGAAGTCGTTGCCGTCCACGCGCAGGGCCGGAAGGCCGTAGCCGATGGCCTTGGACGCGAAGGTGGTCTCCAGACCGCCCGCGATGCCCATGAAGGACGAGATGGCCCACTGGTTGTTGACGACGTTCAGGATCACCGGCGCGCGATAGACAGCGGCGAAGGTCAGGGCGTTGTGGAAGTCGCCTTCCGCGGTGGCGCCGTCGCCGATCCAGCTGATGGCGATCTTGTCGTCACCCTTGTAGGCGCTGGCCATGGCCCAGCCCACGGCCTGCGGCACCTGCGTCCCGAGGTTCCCCGAGATGGTGAAGAAGCCGTACTCCTTGGAGGAGTACATGATCGGCAGCTGGCGCCCTTTGATCGGGTCGCTGGCGTTCGAATAGATCTGGTTCATCATCTCGACCAGCGGATAGCCGCGCGAGATCAGCAGGCCCTGCTGGCGATAGGTCGGGAAGCCCATGTCCTCGCGGCGCAGGATCATCCCCTGGGCGACCGCGATGGCCTCCTCGCCGGTGCACTTCATGTAGAAGCTGGTCTTCCCCTGACGGTGGGCGCGGTGCATCCGGTCGTCGAAGGCGCGGGTCAGGATCATGGCCTTCAGGCCCTGGCGCAGGGTCTCAGGATCCAGCTTGGGATCCCACGGACCGACCGCCCGCCCCTCATCGTCCAGCACCCGGACCAACTGGAAGGCGTGGTCGCGCATTTCGTAGGGGGTGGAGGCCACGTCGGGACGGTCCACCGCGCCCGCCGCGTCGAAGCGCAGATGGCTGAAATCGGGAGCGTCGCCCGGACGGCCCGAAGGCTCGGGCACGCGCAGAGACAATTGGGGGGTATTGGGCTTCTTCATTCCGTCCTGCCGTCCGGTTGATCCGAGCGCGTTTTCCTCAGTCAGCGATCTAGCACGACCCCGGCGCCAAGGCTCGCTCGATTTTGACCTTGCACTGTGCTGATCGCGGGTATTTTATTGCGTCATAATAATAAGTGGAGAAACGCATTGGCCGAAGAGCTGGATCCCGTCGACGCCCGAATTTTGGACATCCTCCAGCAGGACGCCGGCCTGTCGGTCGCCGAGGTCGCCGACCGCGTGGGCCTGAGCGCCTCGCCATGCTGGCGCCGGATCAAGAGGCTGGAGGATACGGGCTTCATCCGCAAGCGGGTGACCCTGCTGGACGCTGACAAGCTGGGTCTGGACTTCGAGGTCTACGCCATCGTCAAGCTGAGCCTGCCGTCGAGCGAGAATCTGGACACCTTCGAGGCCGCCGTCGCCCACTGGCCCGAGGTGGTGCAGTGCGCCACCATCACCGGCCGCGAGGACTATGTGCTGCGGATCATCACCTCCGACATGCACGCCTTCGACAAATTCCTGCGCGAGAAGCTGCTGAGCCTGAACATCGTGTCGGACTGCGAGAGCCACATCGTCACGCGCGGCGTGAAGAATGTGACCGCCCTCCCCCTTGGCATCGTGACCCCGCACGTCGGATAGTGGCTCCCGGCCCCACGGGGCTGATGGGGAGCTGAAGACATGATCGAACTGGTGATCAACGCGCGCCGCAAGGACCTGGGCGGGTTCGAGGTCGGCCGCGTGCTGCCGTTCCATTCGCGCCGGATGGTGGGGCCGTTCATCTTCCTGGACCAGATGGGCCCGGCCGAGTTCGCGCCGGGGGCCGACGCCATCAATGTGCGGCCGCATCCGCACATCGGTCTGTCGACCCTGACCTATCTGTTCGAGGGCGAGATCATGCACCGGGACAACACCGGCGCGACCATGGCCATCCGTCCCGGCGAGGTGAACTGGATGACCGCCGGCAGCGGCATCGTCCACTCCGAGCGCACCGATCCGCTGAAGAAGAGCCAGGGCGGGGCCATGCACGGGATGCAGGCCTGGGTCGCCCTGCCGAACGAACTGGAAGAGACCGCGCCCGCCTTCCATCACTTCGACGAGGACGGCCAGCCGTCCTATGAGAATGGCGGCCTGTTCGCCCGTCTGGTGGCCGGCGAGGCCTATGGCGCCAAGGCGTCGGCGCCGGTGTCGTCGCCGCTGTTCTATGTGCACTGGGAACTGGCCGAGGGCGTCCGCACCGCGCCGCCTCCCGGCAAGGGCGCCGGCGGCCATTCCGAACGCGCCCTCTATGTCGTGAAGGGCGAGATCGAGGTCGGCGACCGCACCTTCCACGAGGGCCAGATGATCGTGCTGGAGCCCACCGCCGAGCCGACCATCAAGGCCATCCGCCCGTCGTCGGTCATGGTGCTGGGCGGCGAACCGGTCGGGCCGCGCGTGATCTGGTGGAATTTCGTCTCGTCATCGCAGGAGCGGATCGATCAGGCCAAGGCCGATTGGGCCGCCGGGCGCATGGCCCTGCCGAGCGAGGACGATCTGGAGTTCATCCCACTGCCCGACGTGCCCTCCACGCCGGAGCCGGCCCCGAAGCCGGAACCGACGCACCCGGTCTAGAGTCCGCTTCGGGCCGCCACCCAATCGACAACGGTCGAGATCGCCTCGGGCGCGAGCGTGGTCTCGGTGGCGGCGTATTCCTGCACATGGCCGGTCGTCGCGGGCTGGAGCAGGTGGTTCAGGCCGGGCAGGACGACGATCTCGGCGTCCGGCTTCAGCGTCCGCAACGGCGGAACGTTCTGATCCGGCGACACCTGCAGGTCCTTGCTCCCGTAAACGGCCAGCATCGGAACGCGCACGGCGCGCAGCGAGTCCGCCGGATTGTGGACGACCAGCCAGCGATACCAGGCCGAACTCATCTGCGCCCCGGCCGCGGCGGCCTGACGCTGGGGTTGGCCCGCCGCGACCAGGATGGCCTCAACCTCGCGGGAGACGGCGGCGGGGTCATCGGCATTGTCGGCGACGGCGCGCATCAGGGCCGCCTGCACGACGCCCCCGGCGGCGACCTGTTCGGGCGAGCCCCCGGCGGCCTGCCCCATCAGGCGCACCTGTTCCTCGACGACCGCGCCGCCCGGCACCGTCGGCCCGGCCAGCGTCACGACCCAGGCGACCGGCGCCCCCTGCTGCACCGCGAACGGAGCGATGATGCCGCCCTCGCTATGGCCGATCAGGCCGATGCGCCCCCGATCGATGTCCGGTCGCGAGGCGAGGTAATCCACGGCGGCGCGCACGTCGGTGGCGAAGTCGGCGCTGGTCGCGGCGGCGAAGTCGCCCGTCGAACCGGCCACGCCCCGGTCGTCATAACGCAGCACAGCCACGCCCCGTTTCGTCAGGGCGTCGGCCCAGACGGCGAAAGGCTTGTGGTCCAGAATGGTCTCGTCCCGGTCCTGCGGCCCCGATCCGGTGATCAGGACGGCGACCGGGAACGGGCCGTCGCCCTGCGGCAGGGTCAGGGTCCCCGCGAGGCGCACGCCCGGCGCGGCGGGATTGTCGAAGGCGACCTCCTCGCTGCGGTAGGCGAAGGGCGGTTGCGGCGTCTGGGGCCGCGACGGCGCGGCGGCGATCTCGCCCCGCGCCATCACCAGCGGGACCGTCATTCCGCCCTGCGCCAGGGATCCCGTCAGGCTGCGTCCGTCCTCGGACATCTGGCCCTCGAAACGACCGCCGATGGCTGGGACGGTGAAGCGCACGGTGCGTCCCTCGACCGCCGAGGTCGCCGCGATGCCGCGCGCGCCCTGATCGGGGCTGTCCATGGTCGTCGTCCCATCGGCGGCGACGTTGAAGACGATGCGGATCGACTGGCCGCCGACGGTGATGCGGCCTTCCCAGCCGCCGGCGATGTCAGGCGCAGTCTGAGCGGGCGCGACAGCCACGGCGACGGCGAGGATCGGCGAAAGAATGGTCATAGGGCCCTCCGTTGATTCAACCTAGACGGCAGGTCTCCGCCGGCCAAGTCGGTGCGACGTCGCAATCCGCAACCGCACAGGACTTGAATGCCCGGCGGCAGACCCGATCTGTCCGCCATGACCGTTTTCTCCGTGCTCGACCTGTCGCCCATCGTGGAGGGCGGCGACGCCCGCCGCGCCCTTCTGGAAACCGCCGAACTGGCGAAGACGGCGGAACGGACCGGCTTCAACCGCTTCTGGCTGGCCGAGCACCACAACATGCCCGGCATCGCCAGCGCCGCGACGGCGGTGGCGCTGGGCTTCGTGGCCGGCCAGACCTCGACGATCCGCGTCGGCTCGGGCGGGATCATGCTGCCCAACCACGCGCCCCTGGTGGTGGCCGAGCAGTTCGGCACCCTGGCCGCCCTCTATCCCGACCGGATCGATCTGGGACTGGGCCGCGCGCCCGGCACCGACGGCGAGACCGCCCGCGCCCTGCGCCGCTATTTCGACGCCGCCGACCAGTTCCCGCGCGATGTGCTGGAGTTGCAGCGCTTCCTGGACGATCCGGTCGAGGGCCAGCGCGTCACCGCCTGGCCGGGCGCCGGGTCCAAGGTGCCGGTCTGGCTGCTGGGTTCCAGCCTGTTCAGCGCCGAACTGGCTGCCCATCTGGGCCTGCCCTTCGCCTTCGCCAGCCATTTCGCGCCCGAGCTTCTGCTGCAGGCGCTGGAGACCTATCGGGCCGGCTTCCGTCCGTCGAAGCAACTGGCGCAGCCGTATGCGATGGCCGCGATCAACGTCTTCGCCGCTGACAGCGATGCGGAGGCGCAGCGCCTGTCGACTTCCATGCAGCAGTCGTTCGCGGCGGTCGTGACCGGCAAGCCCGGCAAGCTGAAGCCGCCGGTGGACGACATCACCACGGTTCTGGACGCCCGCCAGATCGCCGCGGTCGAAAGCCGCCTGACCTATGCCGCCATCGGCAGGGTGGAGATGGTGCGGACCAAACTGGCCGAGTTTATCGACCTGACGAAGGTCGATGAGGTGATGGTCACCGGGATGATCCACGATCTGGATGCGCGGCTGCGCAGCCTTGAGGTGACGGCGGAGGCCATCGCCGGGCTGTGATCGCTTCGACGCGGAACGCGTCCTTTCATCACAACGGACACAACGGAAGGCACGACGAATACGACGGGACCGCATGCGTCGCCGGGCACGCGCCTTTCTGATCAAGGTCGAGTGACGCGTACCGCGTCGTGGAAGATGGCTCAGGCCTCGTCGTGCCCGTTGTGCCTTCCGTCGTGATCGTTGTGATGAACCACCCGGCTCACAGCGATCGCAGAAACTCCAGCAGCCACCCGTTCACCACCTCGGGCCGTTCCTGCTGGATCCAGTGACCCGCGCCCGGCACCACGACCTGTGAGCGCAGATCCGGGACCAGCTTGCCCAGTCCCGCCTCATGCTGCCCCGAATAGTGCCGCACCGGGTCGCGGTCGCCGACCATGAAGGCGCCCGGCACACGAACCTGCGCATTCTGAAGGAAGGCGGTCTGCGACCAGTTCAGGTCGATGCAGCGATACCAGTCCAGAGGGGCGCGGAAACCGCCCGCCTCGAACGCCGCGACATATTCGGCGAAATGTTCCGCGCTCATCCACGGCGGCAGGGGCGCATCGTCCGGGACGGTGGAGATGAAGGTCTCGCCGGGCTGGATGAAGCCGGTTGATTGCTGCTCCGGCGGCGTCGCGCCGTCATAGGCCCAGAAGCCTTTCCGCAGCCCGGCCTCGACATCGACCTCGAAAATCGAATGGGCGTCGGGGGCCTGGAACTGGTTGATGTAGAGCTCGCCCAGCCCGGCCCGCTTCGAGATGGCGGCCATGGCGACGGTCGGGGGTCCCTTGGCCCGGCGCGGCTGGAGCGGCACCGACAGGCAGGCGACGGCCGTGAACACATCCGGCCGCATCAGGGCGCAGTGCCAGGCCACCGGCGCGCCCCAGTCGTGGCCGACGACGGTGCAGGCCGAATGCCCCAACGCCCGCACCAGATCGACCATGTCGCCGACCAGATGCAGGACCGAATAGGCCTCTTTCTGCTCCGGTTTGTCGGTCCCGCCATAGCCGCGCATGTCCGGGGCGACGGCGTGATAGCCGGCCTCGCCCAACGCCTGCACCTGCGCACGCCAGCTGATGCCCAGTTCGGGGAAGCCATGGATGAACAGCACCAACGGCCCGGACCCGGCCTCAAGGATCTGCTGGCGCAGGGTGTCGGTCTGGATGTGGCGCTGCTGCATTGAAAACCCGCTCATCCCGGCGAAAGCCGGGACCCAGTGCTTTGGGTGAAAACCGTCATTCGCAACACGCAGGCAGGTTGTCCTGAAACGCAAGCGTCAGGCTGGACGGAACTGGGTCCCGGCTTTCGCCGGGATGAGCGGTGTTAAAGCACCACGCCCGTCGTGCGCATGATCTCGGCGCGCAGTTCCGGCATGCCCTCGCCCTTTTCGGACGAGGTCACGATGACCGCCGGGAAGGCGGCCGGACGCTTGGCGATGGCCTTCAGGGTGGCGGCGGCGACCTTTTCGCCCTCGCCCTTCTTCAGCTTGTCGGCCTTGGTCAGGATGATCTGGTAGCTGACGGCGGCCAGATCGAGGGCGTCCAGCGCCTCGGTGTCCACAGACTTCAGGCCATGGCGGCTGTCGATCAGCAGATAGACGCGCTTCAGCGTCACCCGGCCCCGCAGGTAGTCGCGGCCCAGATCCTGGAACTTCTTGACCGTCGACTTGGACGCCTTGGCCCAGCCGTAGCCGGGCAGGTCGACCAGACGCAACTTGCCGTCGAGGTCGAAGAAATTGACCTCGCGCGTCCGGCCCGGCTCGTTCGAGGCGCGGGCCAGCTTGTGCATGCCGACCAGCCCGTTGATCAGGCTGGACTTGCCGACGTTCGACCGGCCCGCGAAGGCGATCTCGGGCAGGTCCGGATCGGGCAGTTGCTCGATCTTGGCGCAGCCCATGACGAAGGTCGCCTGACGCGCGAAGAGAACGCGCGCCTGCTCCAGCTCCTCAGGGGTGAACTCGTCGGTCATCAGGCCTTCTTGAACCGGGCCAGGAAGGTGTCGATCGGGTTCTCGGCCTTCAGGCGGTGCATGATGATGTACTGCTGGAAGATGGTCAGCACGTTCGACCACGCCCAGTAGATCAGCAGGCCGGCCGGGAAGGTGGCCATGATGAAGGTGAAGACCACCGGCATGAACTGGAAGATCTTGCGCTGGATGGGGTCCGGCGCGGGCGGGCTCATGGCCATCTGCAGCCACATGGTCGCGCCATAGACAATCGCCAGGATGCTGAGCGCGAAGGTGCCCGCCAGATAGGTTCCCAGGAAGGGCACCGACGCCGGATCCCACGGGATCAGGCCGTACAGGTTCCAGATCATCGTCGGATCCTTGGCCGACAGATCCTGGATCCAGCCGACGAAGGGCTGGTGACGCATCTCGATGGTCACGAACAGCATCTTGTAGACGGCGTAGAAGACCGGGATCTGCAGCAGCAGCGGCAGACAGCCCGCCAGAGGATTGATCTTTTCCTTCTGGTAGAGGGCCATGACCTCCTGCTGCTGCTTGGGCGCGTCGTCGGCGTACTTCTTCTTGATCTCCTCCATCTTGGGCTGGAGGTTCCGCATCTTCGACATGCTCTCGTAGCTCTTGTTGGCGAGCGGGAACATGACGAGGCGGACCGACAGGGTCAGCAGCAGGATGGCGATGCCGAAATTGCCGACCAGGCCGTAGAAGAACTCGATGATGATGAAGATCGGGCGGGTCAGGAAGAACAGGAAGCCCCAGTCGATCGCATAGACGAAGCGCGGCAGGTCCAGCGACTTCTCGTAGCCCGACAGGATCTCGTTGCGCTTGGCGCCGGCGAACAGGCGGGTGGTCTCGGTGATGGTGGCGTTCGGCTGAATGGTCCGCGCCTCGCCGACCATGTTGGCCTGGTGGATGTCGGCGTGAGCCGCATCGACGACGCGGAAGGCGCCCTCGATCTTCTCGTCCTGGCTCGGGATCAGGGCCGCCAGCCAGTATTTGTCGGTGATGCCCATCCAGCCGCCGGTGGAGGTGTGCTCCTGGTTCGGCTTCTTGGCCCAGGCGCCGTATTTCAGCTGCTCAGTCGAATAGCTTTCGCCGTCGCCGAAGGTGCCGATGGCGCCTTCATGCAGGACCTGGTTCTTGCCGAGGTCATCCGGGATGCCCTGTCGCTGGACGCCCGAGACGGCGCTGATGGTCACGGCGCGCGGGCTGAAGTTGGCGACCGTGTCCGACACGGTGAACATGTATTCGGCGTCCACCGAGATGCGGCGGGTGAAGCGCAGGCCCTCGCCGTTGTCCCAGACCAGGGTGATCGGGGTCGTCGGGGTCAGGACCGTGCCCTGGGTCAGCTGCCAGGGGGTGTTGGCGTTCGGCACGCCGCCCGGAATGTTCGGACCGCCCCAGGCGAACTGGGCGAAGAAGGCGTGGCGCATACCCTCGGGGCGGAACAGCTCCACCGCCGGCGAGTCCTTGTCGATGGTCTCGCGGTAGCGGGTCAGGAACAGGTCATCGATGCGCGAACCGGTCAGGGCCAGCGAGCCCGTCAGCGTCGGCGTCTGGATGCGGACACGCGGACCGGCGCCCAGCGCCTGGGTCCGGTCGGTGACGAAGTTGACCGGGGCCGGACCACCGGCGACGGCGTCCGACGGCGTGTTCGCGGCCGTGCTGGCGGCGGCGGCGCGGTTGGCCTCTTCAGCCTTGCGCTGCGGGCCGACGACGAAGACCGAATAGAGGGTCACCATGATCGCCGCGAGCACGAAGAAGATGATCGTGTTGCGGCTGTTGTTCTGAGGGGGCATGGAAGTCAGGAATCCTGGCCGGCTGGCGCGGGCGTCGAGGGCGCGTGCTTGGGCGCCGACCGCGGGGTCGCCAGCCTTGTAAGCGCCGATTTCACATCGTCAAGCAAACGGTCCCAGTCGCGGTCGGGCGTGCCCATGCGCGCGATGAAGACATAGTCGCTCCCGGCGACGCCGAACTGCGGCGCAAGCGCACGGGCGGCCTCGCGCAGGCGGCGTTTGGCGCGGTTGCGAACCACCGCCCCGCCGATCTTCCGGGTAGCGGTGAAGCCGAGGCGGATCGAGGCGTCGCCGTCGGCGCGATCCAGTCGTTGCACGACCACCGCGCCGCGGGCCTCTGAAACGCCTTTCGCGGCCGCCAGAAACTGGGGCCGCGATGTCAGGCGACTGATTTTCATATGATCGCCCACGCGCTCGCGCAGAGCGCTGACGACTTAGGCCGTCAGGCGCTTGCGGCCCTTGGCGCGGCGGCGCTGAACGATCTTCTGACCGTTCTTGGTGGCCATCCGCGAACGGAAGCCGTGACGGCGCTTGCGCACGAGTCGCGACGGCTGATAGGTCCGCTTCACGGTCGGCTCCTGAGATAAATGAATACGAGTGCGACGGAACGCGTCCGCCGCAGGAAGGGCGGGCGTATAAGGGGACGATCCGACGGAGTCAACGCCGTAGCGCCCATCTGATCGTGGCTGTACGGAGAGAAAATGGCCCGCCTGAAGCGTTTCCTGCCCCTGATCGTCCTCGCCGCGGTCATCGCCCTGATCTTCGGCATGGGCTGGAACCGCTATCTGTCGCTGGACACCATCCGCGAGCACGGGGCCGAATTCCGGGCGTTCACGGCCGAGCACTATATAGTGAGCCTGCTGCTGCTGATGGCGCTGTTCACCGTGCTGACGGCCAGCGTGGTGCCTGGCGTCTTCTTCGTGACCATCACCGCCGGCTATCTGTTCGGGCCGTGGGTGGGCGGGATCGCAACCGCCATCGCCGCCACCCTGGGCGCCCTGATCGTCTATGGCGTGGCCACCTCGGCGCTGGGTCGCAGCCTGCGGGAGCGGGCCGAGCGCAATCAGGGCCTGATGCAGAAGGTCTGCGTGGCAATCGACAAGGATACGTTCTGGTACGTGCTGGCCAGCCGTCTGGCCGTGGTCGTCCCCTTCCACATGATCAACATCGCCGCCGGGATGATGACCGTGCGGCTGATCCCCTACACCATCGCCACCGTCATCGGCCTGCTGCCGGCCCACACCATCTACTGCTGGATCGGCGCGCGGCTGAACACCCTGCTGGCCGAGAACCCCGATCCCGACTTCCAGGCCCTGTTCGCCCAGTTCTGGGCCCCGATGACCGGCGTCTTCGTGCTGGCGGTGGTGCTTCCCTTCGCATTGAAGGGCATACAGGCCCTGCTGGGCCAAAAGGCCGCGACGTGAGACAAGCAGCCGTGACGCCAAGCCTCGCGTTAGGGGGAGAATGACGCAGACGCGCGCCCTTCTGAGCACGGTCCGCAAGGGACTGCGCGTGCCCGCCGACTGGCGCGAGCGCGTGCGCTTCCATGCGCCGGACGGGCTGTCGTGGCGGCTGCTGGCCCTGACCTTCCTCTTCGCAGCCTCGGTCGAGGTGCTGATCGTCGCCCCCAGCGTGGCGGGCTTCCATGAGCGGTGGCTGCTGGACCGGCTGCAGTCGGCGGAGCTGGCCTCGGTCGGGGTCGAGGCCCTGCCCTATTCCGCGGTCGAGGACGACACCGCCGAACAGCTGCTGGCCATCGGCGGGGTGCAGGCCGTGGTCGTGGGCGATCAGGGCGTACGCCGCCTGCTGCTTCAGGCCCCGAACCTGCCCCGCACGCCGGACCTGATCGACCTGCGCAGGCCGCGCCCGGTCGCGCGCCTGATGGACCCCTGGCAGACCCTGTTCGGCCACCCGGACCGCTCCATCCGCGTGCAGGCCCGCCCCCGCTACCGCTCGGGCGACTTCATCGAGATCCTGGCCCCGGCCCAGCCGCTGAAGGCCGAGCTGAAGACCTATCTGCGCAACAGCCTGCTGACCTCGCTGCTGGTCTCGCTGGTGGCCGGGGGGCTGCTCTACGCCGGCCTGGCCTTCCTGGTGCTGCAGCCCCTGCGCCGGGTGACCCGCTCCATCGAACGCTTCGCCGAGGACGCCGAGGCCGAGGGCGCTGCGCCCAGCCGGCGACAGGACGAGATCGGCCGGGTCGAACGCGAACTGGCCCGGATGCAGGAAGAAGTCCGCCAGTCCCTGCGCTCGCGCGCCCGTCTGGTGGCGCTGGGCGAGGCGGTGGCCAAGATCAACCACGACCTGCGCAACATGCTGACCTCGGCCCAGATGGCGTCGGAGCGGCTGGCCGATTCGCCCGATCCGGCCGTGGCCAAGGCCCTGCCGCGTCTGGAGCGGGCGCTGGGCCGCGCCGCCGCCCTGTCGCGCAATGTGCTGGAGTATGGCCGCAGCGAGGAGCCGCCGCCGCAGAAGGTCCGCGCGCCCCTGTCCGCCGCCCTGACCGTCGCGGCCGAGGACGCCGGCCTGTCGCCGGACGGCGTAAAGCTGGTGAAGACCCTGCCCGCCCGCTTCAACGTCCATGCTGACCCGGACCAGTTGTACCGCATCCTCGTCAACCTGCTGCGCAACGCCCGGCAGGCGATCGAGGGCGACACGACCCGCCCCGGCAAGCAGGGGACCGTGCGCGTCTCCGGCTCCACCGACGACGGCGACTGCGTGATCCTGATCACCGACGACGGCCCGGGCATTCCACCGCGCGTCTCCGACCGGCTGTTCGAGGCCTTCGTCAGCGGCAAGGCCTCGGGCGGCAGCGGTCTGGGCCTGACCATCTCGCGCGAACTGGCGGCCAACAACGGCGGCGGCCTGACCCTGATCGAGACCGGCCCGTCCGGCACCACGTTCGAACTGCGGTTCCCGAACTGAGCCAAACTCTCGCAGGCGCGTTAAGCCTCGCGCTGGGACCGAAAACGGTCCAGCTTGTTCGGGACGTTTCTCTCGAGGAGACCTGACATGATCCGCCTGCTCACCTGCCTTGCAGCTCTGGCGCTGGTCACCGCGCCGGCCGCGGCCCAGCAATCGACCCCGGCCGTCGCCGCCGCCGCCGCGCCGCAGCCCCCCGCCCCTGTCGTGGGATCCGACGACTGGCTGCGCCAGCGCGGCGAAACCTATCACTCGGCCCCGGAG
>JAVHYH010000047.1 GCA_031119155.1 Brevundimonas sp. | reverse complement strand
TCTGCGGCGACGTCGGCTTCGGCAAGACCGAGGTGGCCCTGCGCGCCGCCTTCGTGGTCGCGATGAGTGGTCAGCAGGTGGCCGTGGTCTGTCCGACGACCCTGCTGGCGCGCCAGCATTTCAAAACCTTCTCGGAGCGGTTCGCCGGCTGGCCGATCACGGTCCGCCACCTGTCGCGCATGGTCACCGCCAAGGACGCCGCCGAGGCGCGCGCGGGGCTGAAGGACGGGACGTTCGAGATCGTGGTCGGTACCCATGCGGTGCTGAGCGAGCAGGTCGGGTTCAAGGACCTGGGCCTCGTCATCGTCGACGAGGAGCAGCATTTCGGGGTCAAGCACAAGGAGAAGCTGAAGTCGCTTCGCGCCGATGTGCACCTGCTGACCCTGACCGCCACCCCGATCCCGCGCACCCTGCAGATGGCCCTGTCCGGCATCCGCGAGATGTCGATCATCGCCACGCCGCCGGTCGATCGTCTGGCGGTCCGCACCTATGTCACCCCGTGGGATCCGGTGCTGGTCCGCGAGGCCCTGCTGCGCGAGAAATACCGTGGCGGGCAGGCCTACTATGTCGTGCCGCGCCTGAACGACCTGCCGGACATCGAGAAATTCCTGCGCGAGCAGGTGCCCGAGATCAAGTTCGTGGTCGGTCACGGCCAGATGACGCCGACCCAGCTGGAAGACGTGATGAGCGCCTTCTACGACGGCAGCTACGACCTGCTGCTGTCGACGACCATTGTTGAGTCCGGACTTGATGTTCCGACGGCCAACACCTTGATTGTGCACAGGGCGGACATGTTCGGTCTGGCCCAGCTGCACCAGATCCGGGGCCGCATCGGTCGGGCCAAGGCGCGGGCCTTCGCCTATCTGACCACCGACGCCAACAAGCCCCTGTCGCTGTCGTCGGAGCGGCGTCTGCAGGTGCTGCAGTCGCTGGACAACCTCGGCGCCGGCTTCCAGCTGGCCAGCCACGATCTGGATCAGCGGGGCGGCGGCAATCTGCTGGGCGACGAACAGTCGGGCCACATCCGCGAGGTGGGCGTGGAACTGTACCAGCAGATGCTGGAGGACGCCGTCGCCGAGCTGCGTCAGGCAGGCGAGGGCGGGGTGGTCGATCGCGGCTGGTCCCCGGCGATCAATGTCGGCGCGGCCGTATTGATTCCAGAGAATTACGTGCCGGACCTCAACGTCCGTCTGAGCCTGTATCGCCGCCTGTCGGACGCCGAGAACAACGAAAGCCGCGAGGCGCTGGCCGCCGAACTGATCGACCGGTTCGGTCCGCTGCCGGACGAGGCGAAGCAACTGCTGCGCATCGTCGGCATCAAGGCCAACTGCAAGACCGCCCATGTCGAACGCATCGACGTGGGGCCGAAGGGCGCGGTCCTGACCCTGCGCGACAACAGCTTCCCCAATCCGGTCGGACTGGTCGGCCTGATCCAGAAGAACCACGCCTTCTGGAAGATCCGGCCCGATCAGAAGATCGTCGTGAAGGGCGACTGGGATACGCCGGAGGACCGGCTGAAGGTCGCCGAACGGATCACCGCCGATCTGGCGCGGGTGGCGGGGGCGGCTTAACCGCGCGTTTTTGGGGACCGAAACCTACCAGGGAAACCAGCGAGCAAGCCCGCGCTTGGGTGCAGCCGGCAAGGCTGGACGTTGTCCCTTGATGAGGTTCGCTTCATCAAGGCCGTCGGCGCGCAGTCGTGCATGTACCTGCTCAAGCAGTGGGTCGTGCGTCCACGGGATTGGTGGCGGCAGGCGTCCCAAGGCCGTATCCGTCAACGGGTGGCGAAGTTCCGGATTGGGTAAGCCGGTCAGCTCACGGAGCTTGAGAAGGAGCAGGATTTCGATCGGACACCTCGTCCACTTCCCCTGCTGGAACTCATGAAACACGACCGATGCCGGGGCGACCGTACAGCGGTGGGTATGGAAGTCGCAGACCGCAAGGCATAGCGCCGTCAGTGTCTCAAGGTCAGTGGTCCGCCAGGCGTCGTAGAGGTCGTTTGTGTACGGCTCTCGCGCAGGCTCACCCGCCAGGAGCAAAGGCGGTTCGCCCAAGTGGTCTGCCAAGATGCGCAGCATGAAGATGTAGAGGGGAAAATACTCGGTCGAGTGGGTCCATCCACGCCGATACGCCGTCAGATGGAGACGGGCTGCATCGAACGAATCCTCGCCAGGACGAAGGACGATCCCAAGCGCGGCAACGGCCGTGTCTGAGGGCCATAGCGTCCGCAACTGCCGGCCACCGTATCGTTGGGGAAAGAGGGTCGCGATGTGAACCCTGATGAGCGTTCTGAGTCGTTCCGCCTCAACCGCAGCCTGAGCAGACGAGATATCCCACGCGTTGTTCGCCAAGGAGTTCGTTTCGAAATCGCGAAGCTTGGCATTCGCATACATACCGAGGCTTGAGTGGAGGTGGTTTTCCCAGTCCAGCCTCGGCGGCTCCACCGCGTCAGAAAGTGCCAAATCTGGCTCAGGGGGAGGGATCACCCCCGTCCCAATGAACGTTTGTAGCTCGCGCTCACTCGAGGCCAAGAGCTCATCCCGGCCGCGTTTATGATGGCCGAAGGACCGTCTGGAGACGTTCATCCATTTGGGACTCACTCCGAGAGGCTGCACAGTGGCCTCGACGAGGGCGCGGTCCTTCATCGGCTTGTCGGCGGCGTCGGTCATGGGGTCACTCGCTAAGCAGGGGACCGGATATCCTTCGAAGCCCGCTCCAGCACCACCGCCGGCGACTCGCCCGGCATGACTTCCGCCACGCCGACCTCGAACTCGACCACGACGGGCGAGCGGTCGGGGCCGGCGTCGAAGGCGGTGCAGCTGATGACGGCGGCGATGCGGTCGGCGGCGATGCGGGCGGCCGCGCTGCGGGTGGCGGGCAGGGCCAGGGCGAAGACGTCCGCCGACAGGCGGGCGGCGGTGTCCTCGGTGCGGATCAGGCGCGAGACCATGGCGCCGATCTGGGGCAGGGCGCGGTCCAGCCAGCCGCCCTCGCGCGCGGCGGTCACGGCCTCGGTCTCGGCGACGCGCAGCACGGCGACCGACAGCGGACGACGGCGCAGGCGGGCGCCCTCGGCCACGCGGGCCAGATGGCTGGCGAAGAGCTCGGGGGTGAACAGGCCGGTGGCTGGATCGGTCAGACCGGAGCCGCGCGCGCTCTCCAGCGCCCGGCGGATGGCGACATGGCGGCGATGGGCGCGGGCGAGGGCGACGACGCGGCGGGCGGTTTCCTCCTCCGGCGTGTCGGCGGCGGCCACATCGGCGAAGCCGCGGTTGTACAGTTCGGCCAGATTGATCTCGCCGGCGCCGCGCAGATAGAGGATCGCCGGCACATGATAGAGCCGGGTGTTCCGCTTCATGCCCGAGGCGATGGACAGGGCCGGGGCGTGGTCCTCGGCGCCCCACAGCACGGCGGCGTCGAAGGCGCGCTCATGCAGATAGTCGAAGGCGGTGTAGGGCGTCGGCGCGGCGACGACCTCGCAGTCCAGCGCGGTCAGGGCGTTGGACAGGGCGAGGAAATGCCGGTCCGGCTTGCCCGCCGCCAGTACGCGCAGGGGGGCGGTCTCGATTTCGGGCGTGGTCAGGGGTTCGCCGCGCGCCGCGAAGGTGGCCTCGCGCAGGCTGACCTCTTCCTCGGCGATGGCGGTGCGGACCAGGTTCTCCAGCCGGATGGCGGCCTGGGCGGCATGCGGCGGGGCGGACATGGCGATGTCGGCCAGGTCCGCGTCCCAGTCGGCGGTCGCCGGGCCGATGGCCATGACCGGCAGGCGGCGCGGGGAGACGGTCTGGCGCATGGCCCGCACGCCTTCCTCGGCCTCGGGCAGGCTGCCGTCGAGAATCACCGCCTCCAGCGGCCAGTCGATCAGCACCTGCACGGCGCCGGCCAGCGAGCGGGCGGTGACGGTGCGCCAACCGAGCGCGTCCAGCCCCTGACACAGGGGGCCGATCAGGTCGTCATCCGGGGCGACGACCAGAATGCGCGGATCAATTGGCAAAGGACGGACACTCCGGATCGCCCTACCCCCGGGCGGTCGTTCGGGCGGACCATAGCGATGACCGCCGTTCGGAAGCAACGGGCGGACCTACGGAAATTCCTGCCCGGTTCCCATGCGGCCGAATTGGAGTAAACCTGCGGCCTTGGGCGGCTGCGGGTACGGGTTTGCAATCAGGTTCTGAAATGGGCGCGGCGATGCGTTGGGCGGCGCCGAAGCTGTGGGGGCGGCTGGCTGTCCGGGCCTTCGCCCGCAGCTGGGGCCGTGACGTGATGCTCTATACGGGCGGCGTCTCCTTCTTCGCCCTGCTGGCCGTCTTCCCGGCCATCGCCATCCTGATCGGCTTCTACAAGGTCGTCCTGTCCATCGGGCAGGTGAGCGAGCAGGCGGCGGCCCTGGCCGACGTCATGCCCCATGCGGCGCGCGCCATCTTCCAGCAGGAGATCGAGCGGCTGGCCAACGCCTCGGCCAGCACCGTCTCGGCCCAGAGCTTCTTCGCCCTCGTCATCGGCGCCTATGCCGCGCACCGGGGTTTCAAGGCCCTGCTGGCGGGGCTGAACCTGATCCATGACGAGACCGAGCCGCACGGCTTCTTCAAATTCAATCTGCTGGCCTTCTTCGTCGCGCTGTTCGCCTTCGCCCTGTTCACCGTGGTGTCGGGCGCCGTGGTGACCTCGCGCCTGCTGGAGCACACCGGGCCCGGCGCGGTCGGGGTCGCGGGCGGGCTGTCGCTGGACGGCCTGTGGCCGGCGCTCGGCCTCGCGATCGGCCTGACCATGCTCTACCGCTACGCCATGTCCCACACGACGCCGGTGGCGTGGATTCCGTCTATCGCGGGCGGTTTGGTGGCGACGGTGATGTCGACCATCTCGTCCTGGCTGTGCGCCATCTATGTCGAGCAGATCGCCCCGCTGGGCGCGACCTACGGCTCGGTCGGCGCCGTGGTGGTGCTGCTGATCTGGCTGTCGTGGAACGTCAACGCCATCTTCTACGGCGGCGCCTTCACCACCGAGATGGAGATCGCCGCCCGCGAGATGAAGGCGGCCGACCCCGCGCCCGCGACGGCGGACGGCGAGACGGACAAGACCGTGGTCAGCCTGTCGGAGCGCCGGGCGTCGCGACCACGATAGTCAGGACGCCGTCGGTCTCGCTGATCGACAGCACCTCGCCGCCCAGATCCTTCATCAGGAAGGGCACGTCGATCCGGGCCATCGGGTCGGTGGCCAGCAGGGTCAGCTGTTCGCCCGGCCCGGCGGCGCGGAAGGCCTTCTGAAGCTTCAGGCTGGGCGTCGGGCAGCGGTGGCCGCGCGCGTCGATGACGGTCATGCGCCGATCCGGTCCAGCAGCATCTCAAGCGCAACCCGCACGCTGGCCAGACGCACCTGTTCGCGACCGATGTCGCCGAAACGATGCGCGGCATGGACGACGCCCGCCGGTCCGGCTGCGGCGAAGTGAACCAGTCCCACCGGCTTGTCGTCCGAGCCGCCGCCGGGGCCGGCGATGCCCGTGATCGCCACCGAGACCGCCGCTTCGGAGCGGGCGACGGCGCCCTCGGCCATGGCCCGCGCGACCGGCTCGGAGACGGCCCCGTGCGCGATGATCAGATCGGCCGGAACGCCCACCAGCGCGGTCTTTGCGGCGTTGCTGTAGGTGACGAAGCCCCGGTCCACCACCGCCGAGGACCCGGCCACATCGGTCAGGGCACCGGCGACCAGTCCGCCGGTGCAGCTTTCGGCGGTGGCGACCATCAGACCCCTGGCCGAGGCCTGCGTAATGATCTGTTTAGCGAGGGTCTGGATATCTTGCGGGAACATCGGGGCTTTCCGAGGGGGCGGCGAGTCGGTCTAGGCTGACCGCGCGTCATTCGGACGGCAGCATACGGGGCGGGCATGAGCGACACCACCATCGACACGGCGACGCCGCCGGCCGATCGCCTGACCCCGCTTCTGTTCGCCATCGCCATCTTTACGTCGGCGTCGCTGGTCTTCGTGGTCCAGCCGATGGTGACCAAGCTGGTCCTGCCGATGCTGGGCGGTTCGCCCTCGGTCTGGAACACCTCGATGGTGTTCTTCCAGACGGCGCTGCTGGCTGGCTACGGCTATGCCCACGCGGTGCAGCGGATCGGCTCGATCAAGCTGCAGGTCGGCATCCATCTGGCCCTGCTGGCGGCGGCGGCCCTGTTCCTGCCGCTGCACATCAACGGCTGGCTGGGCGACCCGAACCCGTCGGCGCCGATCTGGTGGCTGCTGGCGACCCTGGCCCTGTCGGTCGGCGCGCCCTTCGCCGTGCTGTCGGCCACCGCGCCCCTGCTGCAGGCCTGGTACGCCCGCGTTCGCGCCGGTCATCCGGACGGCAAGAACCCCTATGTCCTCTATGCGGCTTCGAACCTCGGCAGCTTCCTGGCCCTGCTGTCCTATCCGATCCTGATCGAGCCGCTGACCACCCTGTCGGGCCAGCGCTGGGGCTGGACCGGCGGCTATGGCGTCTTCGTCTTCCTGGTGGTGGCCCTGGCGCTGGTGGTGTGGAGCCGCCGTCTGGACCGCTCGACCGAGCCCGCGCCGCTGGCGAAGAGCGCGCCGATCGCCTGGAAGGAAAAGGGGATCCTGATCCTGCTGGCCGCCGCGCCGTCCAGCCTGATGCTGGGCGTGACGGCCCACCTGTCGACCGACGTGGCCTCGGCGCCCTTCCTGTGGGTCATCCCGCTGGCGCTCTACCTGCTGACCTTCGTCATCGCCTTCCAGAACCGGCCGTGGATCCCGCTGCCGATGACCCTGATCATTCAGGCCGCGGCGGGAGCGGTCTGCGTGCTGCTGGTGGCCTTCCGCTCGGCCAACTGGGGCATGGCGTTCGGCATCAACATCATCGCCTTCTTCTTCACGACCCTGATGTGCCACCAGCTGATGGCGGCGCGACGGCCCGCGCCGGACCGGCTGACCGAGTTCTACCTGCTGATGTCGCTGGGCGGCGTGGTCGGGGGCGCCTTCACGGCGCTGGTCGCGCCGATGATCTTCAACATGGTGTGGGAGTATCCGCTGGTGCTGGTGCTCGTCGGCCTGCTGCGGCCGTGGGGCAGGGGACGTCTGGACGGCCAGTACATCGGCGTCATCGTGGCGGCGGCCGCGGTGGCGGCGTCGCCGGTGCTGCTGTCGCTGTGGCTGGACTCCAACGATTCCGCCCGGGCGACCTTCCACAGCATGTTCCCGCTCGGCATGGCCCAGCTGGCGATGGTCATGCTGGTTCCCGCGGTCATCTGCGCCTTCCTCGCGCGGGATCGCGCGCTGGTCTTCACCGCCATTCTGGTGATGGTCGCCCTGTCGTCCCAGTGGATCGCCCGGGGCTATGACTGGAGCCATTCCGAGCGCAGCTTCTTCGGCGTGATGCGGATCGCCAACGTCCCGGATGTGCGGATGGGCGGGGATGTCCATGTGATGATGCACGGCACGACCCTGCATGGGGCGCAGGCGCAGGAGGGGCAGAACCAGTGCGCGCCCACCCTCTATTACAACGTCAACACGCCGATCGGTCAGTCCGCCCTGATGATGCGCGGGCGCGGACCGGCGGCCAACATCGGCGTGGTGGGGCAGGGCTCCGGCGCGATGGCGGCCTACAAGCGCGCCGGCGACCGCATGACCTTCTTCGAGATCGACCCGATGGTGGACCGTCTGGCCCGTGATCCGAAATGGTTCAGCTACATCTCGAAATGCGCCGAGGGGCCGATCGAGACGGTGCTGGGCGACGCCCGCTTGACGCTGAACCAGCAACCGGCCGGCAGCTATGACCTGCTGATCATCGACGCCTTCTCGTCGGACGCGGTGCCGACTCACCTGCTGACCATCGAGGCGATCCAGGGCTATCTGAAGCTGCTGAAGCCGAACGGCGTGGTGCTGCTGCACCTGTCGAACCGCAACCTCGACATCACCCTGCCGGCCGTCGCGGCGGCGCAGGAGCTGGGCGTGCCGCTGCTGCACCAGCTCTACATCGAGAGCGGGGACATGCCGTCGATGGCCGAGGCCTCCACCGAGGCGGTCGTAATGTCGCCGACGGCGGAAGGGCTGGCGGACTTCGCCCGTGACCGGCGCTGGAGGTCCGTGGTCGAGACCCCGGTGCGGCCGTGGACGGATGACTATGTGAACCTGTTCGGCGCCCTGTGGCGCAGCCAGTTCCCGCCGAAGGAGCGCCCGCTCTAGGCGGGGCTCAGAGCCGGGCGGGCAGTTCGACCGTCGCCACGGCCTGGGCCGCCAGGCCCTCGCTGCGGCCGGTGAAGCCGAGGCCCTCGCTGGTGGTCGCCTTCACGCTGACGGCGTCCAGCGGAATGTCGAGGATGTCGGCCAGCCGTTCGCGCATCGCCTGACGGTGCGGCTTCACCTTGGGCCGCTCGCAGATCAGGGTGACATCCACGTTGGAGATGCGGCCGCCGCGCGCGACGACCAGACCGGCGGCATGCTTCAGGAACAGGTCCGAGGCCGCGCCCTTCCATTTGTCGTCGGTGGGCGGGAAGTGGTCGCCGATGTCGCCTTCGCCGATGGCGCCGAGGATGGCGTCGGTCAGGGCGTGCAGGCCCGCGTCGGCGTCCGAATGGCCGATCAGGGTCTGGTCGTGGGGAATCTCGAGGCCGCACAACCAGACCGATGTTCCCGGACCCCAGCGGTGGACGTCATAGCCCTGACCGATGCGGACGGTGCGGGGGATCAGGGCCTCGGCCATGGCGAAATCCTCGGGGTAGGTCAGCTTCATCAGGCGGGCGTCGCCCTCGACGATCTTCACGCGCCCACCCGCGCGTTCGACCACGGTCGCCTCGTCGGTGGCGGCTTCATCGGCGGGCCAGCGGGCGTAGGCGTCGGTCAGGGTTTTCAGCGAGAAGGCCTGCGGGGTCTGGGCGCGCCACAGGGCCTCGCGCTCCACCGACCCGGCGACCATGCCGTCCACGGCCCGGCGCAGGCTGTCGGCCACCGGCAGGGCGGGCAGGGCGCCGTCGGCCTCTGACAGGGCCTCGATGCAGCGCGCGATCACGGCGGCGGACAGGAAGGGGCGGGCGGCGTCGTGCACCAGCACGGGCCGCGCGTCCAGGCCGCCCAGCGCCGCCAACCCGGCCCGGACCGAGTCCGCGCGCGTCGCGCCGCCCGGAACCGTGCGCCAGCCGGTCAGGCCTTTCAGCGCCTCGGCGGCTTCCGCTTCTGCGCCGGTCGGGATCACCACGACGACCTCCTGCGCCCCGGCGTCCAGCAAGGCCTCGACCGACCAGCGGATCACCGGCTTGCCGCCGAGCAGGCGCCATTGCTTGGCCCCGCCGGAGCGGGTTCCGGAACCGGCGGCGACGATGACGGCGGCGAAGGCGGGGAGGGCGGAAGTCATGCCCGGCCTTCTAATCGCCGCCGTCATGCTTGACGAGAGCGGTTCGAACGGCGGTAAGGGGCGGATGAACGCAGGCCTTCAGATTGGCGACGTGTGGGTGCCCGGACGGGTGCTGACCGCGCCCATGACCGGGATCACCGATCTCCCGTTCCGCCTGCTCGCCTCGCGGCTGGGCGCGGCCTATGTGGCGACCGAGATGGTCGCCGCCGCCGAGCTGGCGCGGGCGAGGCCGGACGTGGTGCGTCGCGCGGCTGTCGGAGAAGGTCTGCCCCTGACGGTGATCCAACTGGTCGGGCGCGATCCGGGCGCGATGGCCGAGGGCGCGCGCATGGCCGAGAAGGCGGGCGCGGACATCGTCGATCTGAATTTCGGCTGCCCGGCCAAGGAAGTCACCGGCGCCGCCTGCGGCTCGGCCCTGATGCGGACGCCCGATCTGGCCTGCCGCCTGATCGAGGCGGCGGTGAGCGCCACCAGCCGCCCGGTGACCGTCAAGATGCGCCTCGGCTGGGACGACGCCAGCCGCAACGCCCCCTTCATCGCCAGACGCGCCGAGGAGATCGGGGTCAAGGCGGTGACGGTGCACGGCCGTACCCGTCAGCAGTTCTATACCGGTCGCGCCGACTGGACCGCCGTGGCCGATGTGAAGGCGGCCGTGTCCATTCCGGTCGTGGTCAACGGCGACATCCTGACCGCCGACGATGCGCGCGAGGCCCTGCGCCAGTCGAATGCCGACGCCCTGATGCTGGGCCGGGGCGTCTATGGCCGGCCCTGGCTGGCGGCGCATCTGGAACGGGCGCTGGCCGACGGGACCGTGCTGCAGGAGCCGGATCGCGAGGAACGGCTGGCCATCGTCATCGAGCATCTGCGCGGCTCCGTCGCCTTCTATGGCCTGCCGCTGGGGCTGAAGATGTTCCGCAAGCATCTGGGCTGGTACGTCGAGCAGGCGCCCTGGCCCGCCGATCCGCTGGAGCGCCGCGCCGCCAAGAGCCGGCTCTGCCGCCTCGAAACGCCGGAACAGGTCGAGGCGGCGCTCACGGAGCTGTGGTCGCACCTGCCGCATTCCTGCAACTCAGCTGTTGATATCGCGCCACAGCTGGTCAAAGCTGGAGCGGCATGACGGACACACCCGCCGCCGACGTTCAACCCGCACCGCCCGCGCCTCGCGGACCGGCGCGCTGGTTCGCCGGCTGGTCGGAGACGCAACGCCGCAACGCCTTCCTGATCGCCTTCGCCCTGGCGCTGGTCACCAACATCGCCGCCATCTGGCTGGTCGCCGTGGCGCCCGGCGTGGCCGGGGAGGGCACAAGGGCCACGGTCAGTCAGGCCATGCTGCTGATCCTAATCGCCAACCTGCTGCTGATCAGCGGGCTGGCTGTCGTGGTCGGGCGTCGGGCGTTCGGTCTGGTGCGGCGGCGCGGCGACGCGGGCGCGCGCCTGCATCTGCGATTCGTGATCCTGTTCTCGTCCGTGGCGCTGGTGCCGTCGGTGCTGATCGCCCTCGTGTTCGGGGTGCTGGTCAACCGGGGCGTGGACCAGTGGTTCAGCGACAACGTCCAGGCCGCCGTCGACAACGGCGCCGCCATCGGCCGGGCCTATACCAGCGACGTCTCGACCGAGCTCGATTCCGACATCGGGGTCATCGCCGAACAGCTGGAGGGCATCCGCCCGCTGCTGAACAACCGCATCCAGTTCTCCGACGCCCTGAGTCAGGTGGGCCAGCTGTTCGGCTATCCGGCCGTCTATATCCTCGACGAGAACGGCGAGGTGCTGGCCAGCGGCGAGGGGCCCAACGCTCCGCCGTACGTCGCCCCGTCGCGCGAGGCGCTGGAGGAGGCGCAGGCGCAGGAGCAGCCGTCGGTGCAGCAGGTCACCGAGGGGCCGGACGCCATCCGCGGCGTGGTCGCCTTCCCGGCCTATGGCGACGCCTATCTCTATCTGGTCCGCCCGCTGCAGCCGGGCCTGATCGGCCAGCTGGCCTCGGCCCGCGAGTCCATCGTCGCCTACAAGGAGGCCGAGGACAGCCGCGCCCGCATCCAGGCCGTCTTCGCCCTGAGCTATTTCGAGACCGCCCTGCTGGTGCTGGTCGGCGCCGTCTGGCTGGGCATGTCGGCGGCCAACTCCATCTCGGCGCCGATCGGGCGTCTGGTGGTCGCGGCGGACGCCGTCGCGGGCGGCGACCTGTCGGCCCGCGTGGACGGCGAGGACGGGCCGGGCGAGATCAAGACCCTGTCCGCCGCCTTCAACCGCATGACCGGCGACCTGGAGGCGCAGCAGGCGGCCCTGCGCGCGGCCAGCGAGGAGGCGGTCGAACGCTCGCGCTTCATCGAGACCGTGCTGTCGGGCGTGTCCGCCGGCGTCATCGGCGTGGACCGCCGTCGCCGGGTCTCGGCCATCAACGACAGCGCCGTCGAACTGCTGGGCATCGCCGACGGGGACATCATCGGCCGCCCGCTGGGTGACGTCTCGCCCGAGCTGAGCGAACTGGCCCGCCGCGCCGAGGCCCATATCGAGGAAGAGATCGACGTCAGCACCGACGGCGAGACCCGCCGCCTGCGCGTGCGGATTGAGGGCGGGGTCGGCGGCGAGATGGTCCTGACCTTCGACGACATCACCCGTCTGGTCACCGCCCAGCGCAACGCCGCCTGGCGCGACGTGGCCCGCCGCATCGCCCATGAGATCAAGAACCCGCTGACGCCGATCCAGCTGTCCGCCGAACGCCTGCGCCGTCGCTATCGCAAGATGGTCGAGGAGGACGTCGAGGTCTTCGACCGCTGCACCGAGACCATCATCCGCCAGGTCGGGGACATCGGCCGGATGGTCGACGAGTTCTCGTCCTTCGCCCGCATGCCCGCGCCGCGCTTCACCGCGGTCAATCCGGCGGAGCTGCTGCGCGAGGCGGCCTTCGCCCAGCGCGTCGCGGCGCCGGACATCGACGTGGCCCTGCAGGAGCCTCTGCCCAAGGTGACCATCCACGCCGACCGCCAGATGGTCGGCCAGGCCCTGACCAACATCCTCAAGAACGCCGGCGAGGCCGTGGCCGCGCGGCGCGAGGCCAGTCCCCGGCCCGGCGACGGCGACGCGCCCGGCATCTCGGCCCGTCTGACGGTCGAGGACAATGTCGCCACCTTCGTCATCGAGGACGACGGCCCCGGCCTGCCGGCCAAGGACCGCGACCGCCTGACGGAGCCCTATGTGACCACGCGCGAGAAGGGCACGGGCCTCGGCCTGGCCATCGTCAAGCGCATCTGCGAGGAACACGGCGGCGAGCTGAAGCTGGCCGACGCCGAGACCCTGTCCGGCGCGCGCGTGTGCCTGATCTTCCCCCTCAACTCCCCAGTGAAGGCCCCGGCCGGATCGCGGGACGCCAAGGCGTCCGGCGGCTCCGTCGCGGCGGCCGAGTAAGCGAGGCGATATGCGATCCACCGGAGCCGACATCCTGGTCGTCGACGACGAGGCCGACATCCGCGAACTGGTCTCGGGCCTGCTCGAGGACGAGGGGCACGCCGTGCGCGTGGCCTCCAACTCCGACGAGGCCATGGCCGCGATCCGCGCCCGGCGTCCGTCGCTGGCCCTGCTGGACATCTGGATGCAGGGCGGCGGGCTGGACGGTCTGGAGCTGCTGGACGTCATCAAGGAGCTGGATCCGGACCTGCCGGTCGTGATGATCTCGGGCCACGGCAATATCGAAACCGCCGTCAGCGCCCTGCAGCGCGGCGCCTATGACTTCATCGAGAAGCCGTTCAAGTCGGACCGGTTGGTGGTGGTGGTCCAGCGCGCTCTGGAGGCCTCGGCCCTGAAGCGCGAGAACCGCCGCCTGCGCGCCCAGGTCGCCGTGCCCACCGGCCTGATCGGCAAGTCGGCCGCCGCCCAGACCCTGCGCAGCACCATCGCCAAGGTCGCCCCGGCCAACAGCCGCGTGCTGATCTCGGGCCCGCCCGGTTCGGGCAAGGAGCTGGTCGCCCGCCAGATCCACGACGCCAGCGCCCGCGCGCGCGGCGAGTTCGTGGCCATCGCGGCGGCGGGCATGACCCCGGAACGCCTCGACGTCGAACTGTTCGGCGAGGAGGGCGGCGACGGCCGTCCGCGCAAGATCGGCGTGTTCGAGCGCGCCCACGGCGGCACCCTGTATCTGGACGATGTCGGCGACATGCCGCGCGAGAGCCAGAGCCGCGTCCTGCGCGTGCTGGTCGAGCAGCGCTTCCGCCGTGTCGGCGGCGAGCAGGACGTGCAGGTCGACGTGCGCGTCGTCACCTCGACCTCGCGCGACCTCAAGCAGGAGATCGCCGAGGGCCGGTTCCGCGAGGACCTGTTCCACCGCCTGAACGTGGTGCCGATCCGCGTTCCGGCCCTGGCCGAACGGCGCGAGGACATCCAGGAACTGGTCGATTACTTCATCGAGAGCCTGGCCTCGTCGCAGGGGCTGCCGCGCCGTCGTCTGGGCGATGACGCCATCGCCGTGCTGCAGGTCCATCCCTGGCCGGGCAATGTCCGCCAGCTGCGCAACAACGTCGAGCGTCTGCTGATCCTCGCTACCGGCGACATCAACGATCCGATCGGCGCCGACGCCCTGCCGCAGGAGGCGACGAATGCGGGGGGCAACGCCGCCCTGGGCGCCGAACGCATCATCGCCCTGCCGCTGCGCGAGGCGCGTGAGGTGTTCGAGCGGGAATATCTGGCCGCCCAGATCATGCGCTTCGGCGGCAATATCAGCCGCACGGCCGCCTTCATCGGCATGGAGCGTTCGGCCCTGCACCGGAAGCTGAAGTCGCTGGGCGTCTCGCCGTCGCGCGGCGGCGAGGATGAGGAAGAAGGACCCGTCGAGGAATGAGCCGCGTCGCCTACGTCAACGGCCAGTACGTCCCGCACGGTCAGGCCAGCGTCCACATCGAGGACCGGGGCTTCCAGTTCGCCGACGGCGTCTATGAGGTCTGGTCGGTCTTCGACGGCCGGATGGCCGATTTCGACGGCCATATGACCCGGCTCCACCGCAGCCTGAACGAGCTGCGCATCGACATTCCCATGTCGCGCGAGGCCCTGACCGCCGTGCTGCGCGAAACCATCCGCCGCAACCGGGTGAAGAACGGCATCGTCTATCTGCAGGTCACGCGCGGCACGGCTCGCCGGGATCACCCGTTCCCGCCGGAAGGCACCCCGCCCAGCGTGGTCGTCACCTCCAAGTCGATCAGCCCGGTGAAGACCGACGCCACCGCCGCCAACGGCGTGGCCGTGGTCACGACGCCGGACATCCGCTGGGGCCGCTGCGACATCAAGACCGTGGGCCTGCTGGCCAATGTGCTGGCCAAGCAGCACGCCAAGGACCGCGGCGCCTATGAGTGCTGGATGGTCGATGACATGGGGCTGGTGACCGAGGGCTCCTCGACCAACGCCTGGATCATCGACGAGCACGGCAAGCTGCGCACGCGCGACACCCAGGCCAACATCCTGCGCGGCTGCACCCGCACGACCCTGCTCGACATCCTCAAGGAGGAGGGGATCGAGCTGGAGGAGCGGGCCTTCACCGTCGAGGAGGCCCAGCGCGCCAAGGAAGCCTTTTTCACCGCCGCCGGCGCCTTCGTCATGCCCGCCGTCTCGATCGACGGGGTGAAGATCGGCGACGGCAAGCCGGGTCCGGTCGCGACGCGTCTGCGTGAGCTCTACATCGAGCGGGGCACGCGGGACGCGGTTTAGGAGGCTCAGTCCTGCTGTGGCGTCCAACCCAGGACGCCGGCCGCCGGACGCGAAGGTTGCGTACAGATGTCATCCGTCGCCACGACGACAGGCGGATTGGCGGCGTCGTACTCCTGAAGCCGGACGTGGTCATGGCTATGGACGCCGACGAAAACGGTGCAGGTCTGTGCGCCGTCCCGACATCCACGGCCGATCAATGGATAGGTCTGGGGCCTGACGCCGGCCTGCATGCAGACCTTCACCTGATCGCCGGGCGTTGGGAGGTCACGAGCGACGATCGCCGGGATGGCCACCGTCCCCGGCGGCGGAGCCCAGATGCTCGGCTCCTCCACCCCTCGCGCGCCGGACAGGCTGCACAGCAGAACGGCGCCGAGGGCGAGGGTTTTCGGAAATCTGACCATGGGTTCTCAACGAGAGCGGGATTGATTCCCTGTGAGCAACTTGGGCGAAGTCGGGCCTTGTCCGCAATCCTGCGTCGCCCGCCGGCATTCGCGGTTGCGACCCGCGCTTGGGCCGTTAAGGTAGACGGACCGGCGCCGACCGGTCCCGCGCCGCTCCTCCGGCCGGAGAACAACAAAGAACGGGAACTACCCGCCATGTCGCAAGACAAGCGTCAAAACCTTCAGGACACCTTCCTCAACTCGGTCCGCAAGACCAAGACGCCGCTGACCATCTTCCTGGTCAACGGGGTCAAGCTGCAGGGCATCGTGACCTGGTTCGACAACTTCTGTGTGCTGCTGCGCCGCGATGGCCAGTCCCAGCTGGTCTACAAGCACGCCATCTCGACCATCATGCCCTCGGCCCCGGTCCAGCTGTACGAGCCGGACGCCGACGAGGACTGAGTTCCTTTTCGCTTTCGTCATCCTCCGGCAAGCCGCGTAGCGGCGCAGACCGGGGGACCCAGCGGCGCGCGTGAGCGCGAAGCTGTCGGGAGCGCAGGTGTTACAGCTTTGATCGTCAGTGTTTCGCCGCCGTCGCGGCGCCGCTGGGTCCCCCGGTCGCCCTCGCTTGGGCGAGGTCGCCGGAGGATGACGAAAGCATGGGTGGTGGTCGTGGGACCGGTGACTTCCTATCTTACGGCCTTCACCACGCCTCACTGAAAGACACCCTTCTGACCACCAAGCTTATCGACCATTCCGTCCCTCTGATCCGGGCGGTCGTCATCCATCCCGACGGACGTTCCGACAGCCCCCGGCTGGCGGAGGAGCGTCTGCAGGAAGCCGTGGGTCTGGCCGCCGCGCTGGACCTCGACGTGCGCGCCGAGGAAATCGTGCGCGTCCGCAAGACTACGCCCGCCACCCTGTTCGGCTCGGGCAAGGTCGAGGAACTGGCCGCCCTCGTGCGCGCCGCCGAGGCGGAGGCCGTCGTCGTCGACGACCAGCTGACCCCCGTCCAGCAACGCAACCTGGAGAAGGCGTGGGAGTGCAAGGTCATCGACCGCACCGGCCTGATCCTCGAAATCTTCGGTCGTCGCGCCCGCACCAAGGAAGGTCGTTTGCAGGTCGAACTGGCGCGGCTCGATTATGAGCGCTCGCGTCTGGTCCGCACCTGGACCCACCTTGAGCGGCAACGGGGCGGCA
>JAVHYH010000289.1 GCA_031119155.1 Brevundimonas sp. | reverse complement strand
ATTGATCCCCGGGTTGGCGGCGACCACGGCCTGCACGGCCGCGGCGTCGGTGGCGTCGACCTTGGCGGTCACCACATTGGCGACGCCGGCATAGACCTCGGCCAGCTTGTCGCCATTGAGGTCGGTGGCGACCACCTTAGCGCCCTCGGCCAGGAAGGCGGCCGCGGCGGCCTTGCCGATGCCCTGCGCCGCGCCCGTGATCAGGCAGACCTTTTTCGCCAGTTTTCCGGCCATCGTTCTCTTCCTTACGCTCGTAGCAATCGGATCAGTCGGGCTCAGCCCGGGAAAAGCAGGGCGCCGCCGTCGACCCGCAGCACCTGGCCGCTGACGTAGCGCGCCTTGGGGCTGCACAGCATGGCCACGGCGTCGGCGATTTCCGACGGCTCGGCGTAGCGGTCAAGCGACACGCCATTGTCCATCGCCTTGGCGTCGAGCTGGCGGGTGGCCATGAACCGCGCGGTCTTCGCCGGCCCGGGACTGACGGCGTTGACGCGCACCCCGTGAGCGCGGCCGGCGTTGGCCAGGCAACGGGTGTAGTGCAGCACCGCCGCCTTGGCGCAGGAGTAGGCCACCTCGTTGTCGAGGCCGTAGTGGGCGTTGACCGAGCCGATGTTGACCACGCTGCCGCGCTCGCGCTCGATCATGCCCGGCACGATGGCGCGGCACATGATCATGGTGCCGAAGAAGTTGCGCTCCACGATGATGCGGGCGTCGGCCATGTCGATGTTGAGGGCGTCGTTCGGGTTGGGCTTGCCCTTCATGCCGATGTCGCCGCCGGCGCAGTTGACCAGGATGTCGATCTTGCCGAGGTCGGCCTCGACCTTGGCGACCATCCTGGCGACGGTGTCCTCCTGCGTGATGTCGCCGACCACCGAGGTCGTGCGGGCGTTGTTCAGGCGCAGGGCGGCGGCGGCGGCGGTCAGGGTCTCGAACTCGCCGAACTGAGCCGGAGCCTCCTCGGAAATGTCGTGGATGGCCACGTCGGCGCCCATGGCGATGAGGGCCTTGGCGATGTGGTTGCCAAGACCGCGACCCGAGCCGGTGACCAGGGCCACCTGGCCCGACAGTTCGCCTCGTTCTTCGCTGGACATGAGATTCCCCGTTTCTTGATCTTATGGGTTTGGCGCGTTCTGGGAGCGGCGACGGCGCAGGCCGACGGCGCGAGGGCGCAGGTCCGCTTATCGCGGAGCGGTGCGCTTCTTCTTGCCGGCGTCGGCCGGCGCGGCCTCGGTCAGCATGGCGGCCTGGGCGTCCAGGTCGGTCCTGCCAAGCAGCAGGTCGAGCAGTTCGCGGTGGTGGTTGATCCGCCACTTGCGAATTTCATAGGTCGTATGCTCGAGCGCCTTGTGGGCGAAGAGCGAGGTCGCCAGGGAATCAAGCGTCTTGGCGAGGTAGGGGTTGTTGCTCGCGCGCCAGACGGCGCGGTGGAATTCCAGGTCGAGGGCGGCGGCGTCGAACAGGCTGCCCTGCCAGGCCTCCATCCGTTCGACCAGCTCGCTCAGCTCGGCGGCGATCTCGGGCGTCATATTGGCCCGCGCCAGTTTCAACGCCTCGGCCTCGAGAATGATGCGCAGGCTGTTGATGCGTTGGACGTCTTCCTCGGACAGCAGGGTGACGAACATGCCCCGCCGCTCGTGGTTCATCACCAGTCCGTATTCCTGGAGCTGGATCAGCGCCTCGCGAATCGGAATGCGGCTGATGTCGAACTCGCGGGCCAGCTGGCTCTCGTTCAGACGGTCCCCCGGCTTGTAGCGACCCGACAGGATCGCTTCGCGGAGTCGTTGAACGACATAGGATTTCAGCGTGGTCGGCGCGCTGTCGGCTACGGCGCCGCCGGGCGCCGTCCTCGCGAACTTGATTGCGTCGTCCGACATGGAGGGGATCATGGCGAAATTCCAAGGTCGGCGAAAGGGCCGCCGTTGACTCATGTTTGATCGCACTTAGTATACAGTTCACGCCGCGTTGTGAAGCTGTTATGGCCCCTAGAGGCCTGCGGACGCGGGTCCAACGACACAAGAACGACGGCGAAATTCACGTCGTCACCAGGGGGTGCGAACAATGGAATTTATTGGTTCGGCAAGGCTTCTGACGGGAGCCTGCGTGGCTTCCGCGACGCGCGGAGGGATCGCATGAAGGCGTCCAACACCCGGTATACAGTTGTCGGCTACGCGGTCGCGTTGGCCGTCATTATGTACATCCAGCGCGTGGCGATCGGTCAGGCCGCGCCTGAAATTCGCGCCGACCTTGGCCTCGACCAGGCCCAGATGGGTCAGATCCTCGGCGCCTTCGCCATCTCCTACGCCCTCTTCGAGATTCCCGGCGGCCTGCTGGGCGACAAGATCGGCCCGCGCCGCATGCTCAGCCAGATCGTCGTCGGCTGGTCGATCTTCACGGCCCTGACCGGCGCGGCGTGGAACTACGCCTCGCTGTGGGTGATCCGCTTCCTGTTCGGCGCCGGCGAGGCCGGCTGCTTCCCCAACCTGACCAAGATGCTCAGCGTCTGGCTGCCCAAGGGCGAACGCGTGCGCGCCCAGGCCCTGATGTGGGCCTCCACTCGTTGGGGCGGCGCCATCACCCCCCTCCTGGCGGTGACCATCATCAGCTTTGTCGGCTGGCGCTGGGCCTTCGTGATCTTCGGCCTGCTCGGCGTCCTCTGGGTCGCCAGCTTCCTGCCCTGGTTCAAGGACGACCCCGCCCAGCACAAGGGCGTCAACGCCGAGGAGCTGAAGCTGCTCGAAGGCGCCCGGGCCATCGCCCACAGCAAGTCGGGCGGCGGCTGGAAGGTGCTGTTCACCCCGCAGGTCCTGGTCCTGATCGGCCAGTACTTCTTCTTCTCGTTCGTCTGGTACTTCTACGTCACCTGGCTGCCCAGCTGGCTGCGCGAGGCTCATGCCCTGCCGCGTGAAGTCGCCGCCATGTACGCCTTCGTGCCGCTCTTCTTCGGCGGGGTCGGCTCCCTGACCAGCGGCTTCCTGCCGATCGGGGTCAACCGCCGGGTCGTGGCCTTCTGCGCCATGACGGCGACGGCGATCCTGCTGTTCTGCGTGACCAGGGCCTCCAGCCCGATCGTGGCCATCGCCCTGCTGGGCGCCGCCAGCTTCACGGCCGACCTGTGCATGCCGATCTCCTGGAACGCCTGCGTCGAGATCGGCCGCCGCTCCACGGCCACCGTGGCAGGCGCCATGAACATGCTCGGCAACCTGTCGGGCTTCGTGGCGCCGGTGCTCGGCGGCTACATCCTCAAGGG
>JAVHYH010000046.1 GCA_031119155.1 Brevundimonas sp. | reverse complement strand
GCCGAGCCGCGATGGATTTTGACCGTGACCTCGCTGATCGCCAGATCGCCCGCGACCTGCTTGTTCATCAGGCCCGCGCTGACCCGCTGCATCACCTCGCGCTCCCTCTGGGACAGGGTCGCATAGCGGGCGCGCAGGTCGTCGCCGTCGGCATCCGAGGCGCGGCGCGCGCGGTCCCGGTCCAGCGCCACCGACACGGCGTCCAGCAGATCCTGATCGCGGAAGGGCTTGGTCAGGAAGTCGACCGCCCCGGCCTTCATGCCCTGGACCGACATGGGGATGTCGCCGTGCCCGGTCATGAAGATGACCGGCAGATGGATGCCCAGCCCGGCCATCCGGCCGTGGAACTCCATGCCGCTGCCGCCGGGCAGGCGCACGTCCAGCAGGACGCAACCGGGGGCGGCCCAGCCGCGCCCCTCGATGAACTCTGACGTCGAGCCATAGCCGCGCGCCGCCAGTCCGACGGATTCGAGCAGAGCCTGCACGGCCTCGCGCACAGGCTGATCGTCATCGACCACATGAATGACAGGCTCGAGCAATCCGGTCCCTCCCCGGCGGAGGGTGCCATGTCTCCGCAGGCCGGACCATTCATCCAAAAGGATGAAGGCGGGCGCGTTCAGGTCGCCGCCGTCGCCTGACGATAGCGGCCCGGGCTGACCCCGACGGCGCGGGTGAAGGCGCGCGTGAAATTGGCCTGGCTTGAGAACCGGCAGGCCAGGGCGATGTCCCCCAGACTGTCGACGCCATGGGCCAGTCGCTGCTTGGCCCGATCCAGCCGACGCGCGCTCAGATAGGCGTGGGGCGTGATGCCGAGGCTGGACTGGAAGGCCCGCGCGAAGTGGAAGACGCTGACGCAGGCGACCTCGGCCATGTCGGTCAGGGTCATGTCGCGTTCGAGATTGTCGTTGATGTAGGCCAGAACGCGTTCCAGCCGCCGCTGATCGAGAAGCCCGCCGCCCCTGTGCAGGACGTCGGGGCGCGCCTGCTCCGCATGATCCGCCGCCAGCGTCGCGATCAGGTCCACCGCGAGCGCGTCCATGCGCAGGCCGCCGGCGGCCCCCTCCCCGACCAGTTCGCACCGGATGCGCCTGAGAAGGTCCAGAACGCGGGGATTGTCGACCTGGGCCTGATAGCGCAGGTCCTGCGCCCGGAAACCGAGCGTGCCCACTTCGCCGAGCAGGAAGCTGTGCCGGGGGATGTAGACGTGCAGGACGCTGGGGATGTCGGCGGACAGGCGCGTCGCCTCTTCCTGGATGTCGGCCGGACAGAGCCAGGTCGTGCCGGGGGTGGCCGACACCTCCTGCCGGACGCCGCCGGAGGAGCGGGACGACACCGCCGATTGATCGTCGCGGAGGATCTGGGTGATCTCGGCGTTGCGCGGGGTGAAGGCGCCGATCTCGCCGGCGCCATGGCTGCGTATCTCGGCGGCGATCAGCGTCCAGGGCCGATCCGCTGATGTCGCCAGAAGACTGGCGTCCCGGAATTTCGCCGCGCCGTGGCCGTCCATCAGACCCTCCCGACGCCGGAAAGGGAAACGCGTTTGCGACCGACGTTCAACCCCGGGGCGAGGTGGAAACCGCAAACCTTGAAAAGACAGCGCAGCCGGATTGGTGCAAGCTGACCGTGTCCGCCTCCCAACCGACGCTCGCCATGCCGCCGCTGATCCACATCGTCGATGACGACAGCCTGCTCCGGGAAGCCCTCCGGGGCCTTCTGCGCTCGATGAGCTACGAGACGATGGAGCACGGCTCCATCGAAGCCTTCATGGCCGCCGACAAGGGCGAGCGGGCGGGCTGCGTGCTGGTGGACGTGCGCCTGCCGGACGGCAACGGGCTGGACCTGCAGGGCCGCATGGCGGCGCAGGGACTGCACCAGCCCGTCATCATCATGACCGGCTACGGCGACATCGCCATGAGCGTGCGCGCCATGAAGGCGGGCGCGATCGACTTCCTGACCAAGCCGGTGCGGGACCAGGATCTGTTCGATGCGGTCGTCGCCGCGGTCGCCCGCGATCAGGCGCGACTGGGGGAACGCGAGAACGCCGCCGACCTTGAGCGCCGCTACGCCAGCCTTTCGCCGCGCGAGCGGCAGGTGATGACACTGGTCACGGCGGGACGGCTGAACAAGCAGGCGGCGGCCGAACTGTCGCTGAGCGAGGCCACCATCAAGACCCACCGCAAGTCCGCCATGCAGAAGATGAAGGCGATCACCCTGGCGGACTGGGTGCGGATGGCCGACCGGCTTACGCATCCGGAGCAGAGCCCGGCGCCGGCAAGCTGACGACGAAGGTCGCGCCCGAGCCCTGGCGCGTCTCCAGCCAGATGCGGCCGCCCAGCGCCTCGACGGTGTTGCGGCAGATGGCCAGCCCCATGCCCATTCCGCCGGGTCGTCCCGAGATGAACGGCTCGAACAGCCCGGCGCGCAGGTGCGGGGCCACGCCGGGCCCGTGATCGGTGACGGCGATCTGGACCCTGTCCTCCACCGCGCGCACCTGAACGTTCAGATCGCGCGGCGCCGGGCCGGCGGTCATGGCCTGCAGGCCGTTGACCATCAGATTCACCAGCACCTGCTGCATCTGGACCGGATCCGCCATAACCCTGGGCAGATCTTCCGCGGCGTCCAGATGCACGGCGGCGTCATGCAGCCGCAACTCACGGTCGATCAGGATGGCGGCGATGCGCGCGGTCTCCGCCAGGTCGATCGGCTGCACGTCCGGGGGTGAGGCGCTGAGGAAGTCGCGGGTTCGCCCGACCACCTCCTGGGTCCGACTGGCGTCCACCACGGCCCGGTCGAGCGCCTGTTCCGCCTCCGGCAGATTGGGCGTGTCGCGACGAAGCCAGCGCAGCGCCGCCTGCACATTGGCGAGGATGGACGCCAGCGGCGTGTTGACCTCATGCGCGATGGAGGCCGTCAGGGCGCCGACGGTGGAGATCCGGGACGCCCGCGCCGCCTCCGTCTGGGCCTCGACCAGCCGGGTCTGCAGCCGCTTATACTCGGTGACGTCCAGGGCGGTGACGAGGATGTCCCGGAAGCCGTCCAGGGTGGTGGGCAGGGCGGCGGTGAACAGGCAGTCCAGATGTGAACCGTCCGGCCGGACGATATGGGTCTCGGACCGGTAGAAGGCGTCGCCGCGTCCGAAGGCGACCAGCCACTGGTCGAAGGTCTGGTCGCTGTCCGGCAGGAGCCGGTCCAGCGGGCCGATCAGGTCCGCCTTCGATCCCGCGCCCATCATGCGGACCGCGAAGGCGTTCACGTCCTTGACCATGACCCGCCCGCGCAGCGCCCGCGCCTCGTCGGGCCGCGCGGCGTACCAGGCGCCGATGTCATGCACCCCCGCCAGCTTCAGATCCCGGATCGCCTCTCCGACAGCGGTCCAGTCTTCACGCCACAGGGACAGGCCGGGGCGTTCGAACAGGGTGGCGCGCCAGTGGGCCTCGACGGCCTCGGCGCGCCTCTGACGCCGGGACAGGATCAGGCCGATCAGGAGGATGACCGCGCCCGCGCCCCACAGGAAAGCCTGCGTTTCGCCCGCGATCAGGGCCAGCGCGGCGCCGAGGAGCATCACGCCCAGCGCGCCGCCGATGGCGATCTCGGTGCGGCTGACCGGGAGCCGGTTGGGGGGCGGACGGTTGACGACCCAGTCGGGCACAGCCGCGCCGGGCGACCGGTCGAAGTCGTCCGGTGTCGGCCAGAGCGAGAAGACCTCCTTCCCGGCGCCGCCAGATCTGATCCCGTCGTTCATCGCCCCCGCCCGACCTTCGACGCCCCCACGCCATGGGCGATCACAGTACGTCCAGAGCGTGGCGTCCATAATACCAAAGGTGAGCAGGGGTGGCCGAATGGCCGAGTGTTCAGCCGGAAAGCCGTCGGCGATCCTTCGACTGCAACCCAGCCGGAGCCCGACCATGTCCCCAGACCCCGTCACCGCCGCCACGGACGCCTCGCGTCGAGGCCTGCTGCTCGGGGCCGGCGCCCTTGGGCTGGCGACCGCCCTGCCCGGCCAGAGCTCGGCAATGGCTTCAGCCACGGCCATCACCCCGATCCATCCCGGAGATCAGACCATGTCATTCATCACCACCAGCGACGGCACGCGGATCTTCTACAAGGACTGGGGGCCGAAGGACGCCCCGCCCATCGTCTTCCACCACGGCTGGCCGCTGAGCGCGGACGACTGGGACAACCAGATGATGTTCTTCCTGGCCGAGGGTTATCGGGTGATCGCCCATGACCGCCGCGGCCACGGGCGCTCGGACCAGACCTGGACCGGCAATGAGATGGACACCTATGCCGCCGACGTCGCCGCGTTGGCCAGCGCGCTGGACCTGCGCGGCGCGGTCCATATCGGTCACTCGACCGGCGGCGGCGAGGTGGCCCGCTATGTCGCCCGACATGGCGGAAACGGACGGGTCGCCAAGGCGGTGCTGATCGGCGCGGTGCCGCCGCTGATGGTCCGGACGGCGGCCAATCCGGGCGGCCTGCCGCTGGAGGTGTTCGACAGCTTCCGCGCGGCCTTGGTCGCCAACCGCGCCCAGTTCTATCGCGATGTCCCGAGCGGCCCCTTCTACGGCTTCAACCGCCCCGGCGCCCAGCCGCAGGAAGGCGTGATCGCCAACTGGTGGCGGCAGGGCATGATGGGCGGGGCCAAGGCCCACTACGACTGCATCAAGGCCTTCTCGGAGACCGACTTCACCGACGACCTCAAGGCCATCGCCGTGCCGACGCTGGTGATGCACGGGACCGACGACCAGATCGTCCCCATCGGCGCCTCGGCCCGCCTGTCCGCGCCCCTGCTGCGGAACGCCACGACGAAGATCTACGAGGGCCTCGGCCACGGCCTGTGCACGATCAACCCGGACGTCGTGAACCCGGACCTGCTGGCCTTCATCCGCAGCTGACACCCCCTTTCGCCCTCCGCCGGAGACGCCCCATGAACGCCCTGAGCGCCCTCGCCTGCCTCGCCGCCCTGACCCTGCCCTGCGCGGCGGCGGCCCAGGCCATCACCTCCCCGGCCCAGCCCGCCGAGACGGCGGCCTTCGATATCGTCCGCACCGACGTGCGGTCGGAGGGGGCCGATGTGGTCTTCACCGTCCAGGTCCGGGGAGAAGCCGGCGAGGTGAAGCCCAAGGCGGTCGGCCAGTTCGCCGGCAGTGCGGTCTTCAGCTACGTCTGGCCGACTTCGCTGGACAGCGCCTCGGTCGGGTTCGAGAGCGATCAGGGCATTCTGGCCCTCGCCGTCACCTTCCACCCCGACTTCGACGACGCGGCATACGGCGGGGTCAATCGCCACGTCTGGCATCCGCACTGGGTGGTGCTGGTCCCGGACGAGGCCTGCGGTCCGGGCGCCCTGAAGGTGCGCGACATCCCGGCGGGAACCACGCCCCGGGTGCCCGCGACCTGGCCCAATGTGCCTCTGCTGATCGACAGTCCGGAGTATCCGACCCAACTGGGCGGGGATCTGGTGACGGTGCGCGTCCCCGCCGGCGTCATCGGCGCCCCCGAGGGCGTGCGGTTCGACGGGGTGACCTCGGCCCTGCTGGTCAACGCCAACCTCCACGCGCCCCTGCTGTGCATCTCGGACGTGTTCGACGTCGCCTCGGGCGATCTGAGCCTGCCGGGACGCATCACGCCTTGATGCGTCCCGGAGGCGACAGCGAGCCGGTTACTCGACCCGCGTGGCGGTGACGCCGCGCTGGGCGAGGATCGACTGGACGCTGTCGTCGCCGACCAGATGCGCCGCGCCGACGGCGATGAAGGCCGTGCCCGAGCCGTCCAGCAGGGTCTGGATCTGGCCCGCCCAGTTGACGTTCCGGCGGGTCAGCAGGGTTTCATAGACCACCAGATTGTCTTCCTTCATCTCGTCGACGGCATAGCGTTCGATGGCCGCGACATCGCCGGCGGCCCAGGAGCCGACCAGACGATCCAGCTCGACCGTGGCGTTGTCGAAGGTCTCCAGCGTGCTGCGCAGGAAGTCGAGCTGGGCGTCGTCGGGCAGGCCGGCGATCAGGCCCACCTGCTCCTCGAGCGACTCGAAGCCGTGGATCGGCTTGCCGGCGGCCTCGGCGCGGGCCTTGAGGACCAGTTCGACACCCGAGGTCGGATCGTAGCCCGCCTTGACCAGCGGAGCCATCGACAGGGTCAGGCCCGCCAGCCAGGGACGGTAGATGTCCAGCTGGGCGGCCGGGACGCCGATCGAGGCGGCGGCGGCCTGCAGGTCGGCGTTCTCCTCGGCGTTCAGCAGGCTGGACAGCGGGGTCTGCGGCGATAGGCCGAGGCGCTGGACCAGCGGCATCATGGACGCGGTGTCATCGGGGTTGGAGATCTCGAACCAGATCTGGTCGGCGCTGTCGAAGGCCTGATCGACACGGTCGGTGGCCCAGCCCGTGGTCGGGCGCAGGACGTGGACGGTGCCGAACAGATAGATGGTCGAGTCCGCATCGCGGATGACCCACAGGGCCGGGCCGGCGCCCTCGGCCCGGGGCGTCACGGCGGGGGCCGCGGTCGGCGCCGCGGTCTGGGCGAGCGCCTGGACCGGCTGGAAGGCGATGGCGGCGGCGAGGCCGACGCCCAGGATGGCGCCGAAGGCGGTGCGGCCGGCGGCGGCGGCGGTGGATTTCAGGCGGGCGGCGAGGGTCATCGGAAGTCTCTCCTTGAAAGGCGGTTTGGGGAGGGAAGACGGTTGAACGAGGGCGATCAGGCCAGGCCGCGACGCATGGTCACGATCATGGAGACCACCAGGTAGACGCCCATGAGGACGACATAGACGTCCCAGGCGGTGATCGGCGGGGCGACGGCGAGACGCTCGGCGGCGGCCCAGAGGAACAGCAGCCCCTGCCCCAGCCAGAAGGTCACGGCCCCGGCCTCGACCACGGTGCGGCGGAACAGTTCGTCCACCGAGCGGTAGAGCTGCAGGTTCAGGATGGTGTGCACGGCGAGCAGGAAGCCCACGCCGGCGAGGCCGACCCAGGGGGCGACGGCGAGGCCGGAGAGGATCATCGGCAGCGGAAGGATGACGGCCGACAGGCCGGTCACGGCCGCCTGGATGCGGGCGGTGCGCACCTCGTCCTCTCCGGCGGGCCCTTCGAGCTTGAGCATCCGGCCGAGGCCCGCGCGGTTCAGGGTGATGGCCCAGGTCGCGACGCCGCCGATCAGCAGGATGACGGCCAGCAGGCCGGCGACGATATCGGCCCAGCGCACGCCGGAGAAGTCGGGCTCGAGACCCGGGAAATAGTCGGCCGCGACATGGCCGGCGAGGTAGCCGAGGGCGCCGCAGACGGCGCCCGCGCCGCCGGCCTTGAGCAGGCCGCGCGCCCAGTCGGGCATGGAGGCAGGGAAGAGGCGGGACATGGCGGTCTCCTATTCCGAGAAGATGGATTCGATGGGCTGTTCGAAGACCCGGGCGATCTTGAAGGCCAGCGGCAGGGAGGGGTCGTAGCGACCGGTCTCCAGCGCGTTGACGGTCTGGCGGGACACGCCGAGGGCTTCGGCCAGATCGGCCTGGCTCCAGTTGCGCTCGGCGCGCAGGACCTTGAGGCGGTTGTTCATGACGGAGCCCTCACCGACGCTGCGCCCACCACACCACCCAGGCGATGGTGTAGCCGGTCACGAGACAGAGCATCATCAGGGTCATGCCCGCGGCCAGGATGTTGGACTGGGACAGCCCGACGAGATCGAGGCTGTCGTCCCGGCTGAGGGCGGTCAGCAGCACGGCGCCGCCGCCGGCCAGACCGAAACAGCCGCCCCACCACCAGGCCCATTTGTGCGCCTCGCGGGCGGCCTCATCGATCCGGCGCCACCACCAGACGCACAGGACCATGGCGCCGATCATGCCCAGGGCGTTGAGCCCGAACGACAGCAGCAGGCCCGCCCAGCCCGGAACGTCCGAGGCCAGGACGCTGGCGATCCCGATGACAAGGCCGATGAGCGTCGTCAGGCCGAAGACCACCGCGGCGGCGGCGGGCCCGGCGATCGGGCGTTTGGGTTTGGCTGAAATCGCCATGACAAGTTCCCACGTCTGTTTGACAAGGGTGTTTTACATCACCCGAACAGAGTGTCAAGCGGCCTTGTCAATTAGACGCCAAGACTTGTCTCAGGCGTTCTCGGCCAGGCTGTCGGCTTCCGGCCCTTCGAGCTGTTCCGGGGCGGCGCCCGCCGGCAGGGGCACGGATTCGACATTCCGCAGGCTTCGAACCACCGCCGAATGTTTGCGGCTGACATCGGAGACCTTGTTCTTGGCCTCGTCCAGCTTCTTGTCCACGGCCTGCAAGGCATCGCCATAGCGTTCGAAGGCGGTCTTGACCCGCCCCAGTTCGGTCCAGACCTCGCTGGACTTCTTCTGGATCTGAAGCGAGCGGAAGCCGACGCGCAGGCTGTTGAGCAGCGCAGTCAGATTGCTGGGCCCGGCCACTTCGACCCGGTATTTCGCGCGCAGTTCGGCGGCGAAACCGTCGCGGCGCACGATCTCGGCGAACAGTCCCTCGGTCGGGAGGTAGAGGTAGGCGAAGTCCGTCGAGTGCGGCGGGTGAATGTATTTCTCGGACAGGGATCGCGCCTGGGCGGCGACCGCCTTTTCCAGAGCCTTGCCCGCCAGCTCCACCGCCGCCGGATCCGCGGCCTCCTGCGCCGCGAGCAGCCGGGCGTAATCCTCGTGCGGGAATTTGCAGTCGATGGGCAGCCAGACCTGACCGTCCTCGTCGTGGCCGGGCAGGCGGACCGCGAAATCGACCCGCTCGGCGCTGCGCGGCCGGATCGCCACCTGGGCCTGATACTGTTCGGCGTTGAGCGTGTCCTCGAGCAGGGCGCCGAGCTGCACTTCGCCCCAGGTGCCGCGAGATTTCACATTGGTCAGCACGCGTTTCAGATCGCCGACGCCGGTCGCGAGGGACTGCATCTCGCCCAGCCCCTTCTGGACGGACTCCAGCCGGTCGGACACCTGCTTGAAGCTGGCTTCCAGACGTTGATCCAGCGTCGACTGGAGCTTCTCGTCGACGGTCGCCCGCATCTGCTCCAGCTTGGCTTCGTTCTCCTTGCGGAGCTGTTCCATATTGCCGGTGAGGACCGTCCGGACCTTTTCCAGCTCCTCGCCCATCGCCTTGCGGCCCTCGAGCTGCTGCGCGGCCAGAACCTCGGTCAGCTTCATCACCGCCTGATTGGTTTCGCTGAGCCGGAGACGCTGGCTTTCGGCGAGATCCCCCGAGGTCTTGCCCTGCAATTCCGCGAAGGCGCCGAGGCGGGTGTCGAAATTGTCGGTCAGCTTGCCGATCCGGGCGTCCAGGGTGTCGGACAGCCGCTTGAGCGCGTCGGCCAATTCGCCGCGCTGAAGCGCCGCCTTTTGATCGAGCTCGCCCCGGAGCCGATCAAGCTCCCGGCCGAAGTCGGCGCCGGACGCCGCGGCCGTGCGGGCGCGCTGTTCGCGCCACAGGAGGCCCAGGGCGACGAAGGCGACGAGAACCGAAAAGCCGGCGACGATCATGGAGACGAGAGAAGCGTTCATGCTCCGTTCCTTACCGGGAGTCGGGCGCGGCGGACAGGGCCGCAGCGGGAGACGCTGTGCACGGCGGAGACGGTGAAAATACACCGTCTATCCCGTCTATCCCGTCTATGTTGTCCATGAACGGGTAGCGATCCGGGGGCGGGGCGAGGGACGGAATATGGGGTCATGGGCGCATCATGACCGCCCCATCCGTCATTTTTGGTCGTATGCGAGTTTCAGGCCGGACGGCGCGCCCGCAGGGCCTGGACGATGGTGCCGTCGTCGAGCCAGTCCAGCTCGCCGCCGACGGGAACACCCCGGGCCAGGCTGGTGATCGCCACATCGCCGCCCGCGAGGCGCTCGGCGATGTAATGGGCGGTGGTCTGGCCGTCGACGGTGGCGGGCAGGGCCAGCACGACCTCCTTCGCCTCGCCGCCCTTCACCCGGCCGACCAGTTCGGCGATCCGCAGGGCGTCGGGGCCGACACCGTCCAGCGCCGACAGCAGACCGCCGAGGACGTGATACTTGCCGCGGAAGGCGCCCGACCGCTCCATGGCCCACAGGGCGCCGGCCTCCTCGACCACGCAGATCAGACCATTGTCGCGGGCTCCGTCCGAGCAGATGGAGCAGGGATTGCGGGTGTCGGGCGCGCCGCAGACGCTGCACGATGAGACCTTCTCGGCCGTTTCGGCGAGGGAGGCGGCCAGCGGCACGAGAAGCTGCTCGCGCTTCTTAAGCAGGGCCAGGGCCGCGCGACGGGCCGAGCGGGGGCCCATGCCCGGCAGTTTGGCCAGCAGGCTGATCAGACGTTCGATCTCGGGTCCGGCGGAGGTGGCCATCAGGCTTTCAACCAGTAGGGCTCGCCCGGCTCGACGCAGGCGGCGTGGAAATAGTCGAGGCCGGTGCGGATCGTGCGGTCGCCCTCGACATCCACGCGGACGTCCCACGGCCGCCAGGCGGGATCGGCCGCCTCGCGGTCGGTCGGCGGGCGCACGCGCGCGGTGAAGCGGGGATCGCTGACGCCGGCGCTGATGAAATAGAGCTGGGCCTCGGCCAGGCTGACCTTGTTGGCGCCGCCCTGCAGCAGGGGCGAGGCCAGCTGGACCGGATCATCCTCCCAGCAGCAGACGGCGCAGATCTCATAGCTGCCCGAGCCCTCGGCGAGGGTGCGATAGCCGCAGCATGCGCAGGTCGCCCCCTCCCCCATGGCGATCAGAACAGCTTGGGCATGCCGGGGATGTTCATCCCCGCCATCGGGCCGGCGGCCTCGCGCATCAGGGCGGCGTTGACCTCGTCCAGCTTGCGCTTGGCGTCGGCGTGGGCGGCGACGATCAGGTCGGCGAGGATTTCGCCCTCGCCGGGGGCCATCAGGCTGTCGTCGATGGCGATGCCGGTGATCTCGCCCGCGCCCTTGAGGGAGACGGTGACGAGGCCGCCGCCGGACGTGCCGGAGGCGGAGGTGTCGGCCATTTTGGCCTGGGCGTCCTGCAGACGCTGCTGCATCTGCTGGGCCTGCTGCATGAGGGCGTTGAGGTCTTTCATGCCCCCTAGATAGGCGGTTCGACGCGCGGGCGACAGGGGGTTGGCGCGCGACAGAACGACGATCCGTAACAGAAAATGTTCCAGAACCCCTTGGCGCCGCAGGCCCACCCTCTTATTTCGCATCCGCTGCTGTTGCAGTTTGATTTTCTGGAGGGACCATTCGATGGCCTTTGACGCCCTGACCGATCGCGACGCCCCGCTTTCCGACGCCGCCCTCGCCCAACTCTTCACCGAAGCCCGCAGCCGGAACGGCTGGACGGATCGCCCGGTGCCCGAGGCTCTGCTGCGCAAGCTGTACGACCTGACCAAATTCGGACCCACGGCGGTGAACAACACCCCGGCCCGCTTCGTCTTCGTCACCTCGCCGGAGGCCAAGGCGCGCCTGATCCCGCTGATGAGCGAAGGTAATCAGGCCAAGACGGCCCAGGCGCCGGTGACCGTGATCATCGGCCAGGACCTCGACTTCCACGAACACCTGCCGACCCTGTTCCCGCACGCGCCGGGCGCGAAGGACTGGTTTGGCGACGAGGCGATGCGCCGCGAGAGCGCCTTCCGCAACAGCTCGCTGCAGGGCGGCTATCTGACTATCGCCGCGCGGGCGCTGGGTCTGGACGTCGGCCCGATGTCGGGCTTCGACGCCGCGGCGGTGAAGGCCGAGTTCTTCCCGGACTCCAACGTCGAGCCGAACTTCATCATGAACCTGGGCTACGGCTCGGACGAAAACCTGTTCCCGCGCTCGCCGCGGCTGAGCTTCGAGGAGGCGGCGGAGGTTCTTTGAGGAGTTAGGAGTTAAGGCGTAGGAATTAGGAAGGCAGACGTGTTGCTCTGCGTCTAATTCCTACGCCCTACTCACTAACTCCTAGTCCTCCTCATCCCCCTCATCCGGGATCACCGGCAGCTCCACTGGGGCGGCGGTGACGCGGATTTCGCCGATCTTCGCGCCGGGGAAGGCTTCCATGATGGCCATGACGAAGGGATCGGCCTCGACCTCGGCGCGCTCCTGGGCGCGTTTGCGCTTGTCGATCTCGATGATGGTCTCGCCGCCGCCCTGACCGTTGGCGGCGATCAGCCAGGTGCGGCCGGTCCATTCGCGCAGGCGGCCGGACAGGCGGCGGGCCAGATCGAAGGGGGCGCCGGGCGCGCTTTCATAGGTGATGGCGCCGGGCTTGAAGGCCACCGGTTTCACGAAGCGCTGCACGTCCATCTGCAGCCCGACCTCGCGCTTCTCCCCGATCAGGGCGACGACCTGTTCGAAGGTCTGCGGGTCCGGCAAGGCGGGCGCGGCCATAGGACGGACAGCCAGCTGGGCCGAGGCGCCGCCCCCTCCCCCGCCGCCGACACGCTGGCCCGAGCCCGGACCGCCGCCGACCGGTTCTCCATCCCGCAGGGCCTTGAGCGCCTCTTCCGGTCCCGGCAGGTCGGCCGCATAGGCCAGACGGACGATGGCCATTTCCACGGCGTCGGCAGGATTGGGCGCGCGACGGACCTCGTCCAGCGCCTTGAGCAGCATCTGCCAGGTGCGCGACAGGGTTCCCGCCGAGATGACCGCGCCCAGCGCCGTCAGCTTCTGGGCCTGATCATTGGGCAGGCGGGTGGCGTTCGGCCCCAGCATCTTGGCCACCGAGGCGGCGTGGCAATGCTCGAGCAGGTCGTTGGTGACCTGCACCGGATCGGCGCCGTAGCCGTAGAGGGTGCGGAACAGCTCCAGCGCCTCGGGCGTGCGGCCCGCCATGATCGCCTCGAACAGGGCGATGGTCTGGGTGCGGTCGGCGAGGCCCAGCATGTCGCGCACGACCGTGGCCTGAACCGTCTCGCCGCGCTCGCCCTGCACCAGCGCCTGATCCAGCAGGGACAGGCCGTCGCGGACGGAGCCTTCGGCCGAACGGGCGATAAGGGCCAGGGCCTCCTGCTCGATCTTCATGCCTTCGCGGTCCGCGACGCGGCCGAGGTGCTCGACGAGGATTTCCGGCTCGACGCGGCGCAGGTCGAAACGCTGGCAGCGCGACAGGATGGTCACCGGCACCTTGCGGATCTCGGTGGTGGCGAAGATGAATTTGGCGTGGGGCGGCGGCTCCTCCAGCGTCTTCAGCAGGGCGTTGAACGCCTGCGTCGACAGCATGTGGACCTCGTCGAGGACATAGACCTTGTAGCGCGCCTCGACCGGGGCGTAGCGGACGCTTTCCAGAATATCGCGGATGTCGTTGACGCCGGTGTGCGAGGCGGCGTCCATCTCCATCACGTCCATATGCTGGCCGGACATGATGGCGGCGTCGTGCACGCCGTCAGCCGACAGCTCCAGCGACGGGCGGTCAATGACGTCGGTCTCGTTGTTCAGGGCGCGGGCCAGCAGACGGGCCGTGGTCGTCTTGCCGACCCCCCGAACGCCGGTGAGCATGAAGGCGTGGGCGATGCGGCCGGTGGCGAAGGCGTTGGTCAGGGTGCGGACCATGGCCTCCTGGCCGATCAGGTCCTCGAAGGTGCGCGGGCGATATTTGCGGGCCAGCACCTGATAGGCGGCGCCGTCGTCTTCGACCGGTTCGGCGGCGGGGGGGCGCTTCGGCGCGGCGGCTGGGGCGGCAGCCTCGGCGAGGGCGACTTCCTTCGCGGGCTCAGGCGCAGCGGGCGGGGCGCCGAACATGTCGTCGGTATTGGGGTCGCGTTCCTCGACCGCCTCGGGGGCGTCCTCGTCCCACGGAGGGCCGTCCAGATTCGGGTCGATGTCGCTCATGCGCCGATCCTAGCGTGAGCGGGCGTCAGGGCGAAGGGGGCGCCGGAAGGGAGTTGTGGGTGGCCGAACGCCCCTCCACCACGCTACGCGCGGTCCCCCTCCCCCAAGTGGGAGGAATGCGTCCGCGCTCAAGCAGCGAGCGACCGCGTCGCGAGCGTTAGCGCACTTCAAAATATGAGGAGAGGTGGAGACCGCGACCCGAAGGGGAATTCGTTGTGGCTGCTGCCTTCCGGCCCTGACCAGATTGGCGAAGCCTTCGCCCGCGATCTCCGAGGCGGGATATGGCGGTTTGGGCTCGCCGATGCAAGCGCCGCCTTGCTAGACAGGGCGTCATGCCCCTGTCGATCCAGAACACCTTCGCCGGCAATCCGCTCGATCGGGCGGGGGATCGGCGCAACGATCCTGCATGGCTGGCCGAGCAGGCGGGCAATCCCGAAGCGCTGGCGATGGCCCTCTGGCAGGGGAAGCCGCTGGTCGAGGACCATGCGGACGGGCCGCGCCTGCAATGGCTGTCGCTGGACCATGCCCGCGACATCGTGCCGGACCGGGAGGTGTTTCTGGGCCTGTGGAAAGAGGCCCCGGTCTTCGCGGTGGAGATCGAGGGACCGGTCGATCCGGCGGCGGGACCGCTGCAGGGGCTGGGCGCCTTTATGGACATGCGCGAGGCGGCCGGGGTGCTGCCGGGCGCGGACGCGGCGATGGCGGGGCTGGCCAAGAGCCTGTTCGACTGGCGCGCGCGGCACGGCTTCTGCGCCGCCTGCGGTCACGCCAGCGACACGGCGTCCGGCGGCTGGAAACGCATCTGCCCGGCCTGCAAGACCGAGCATTTCCCGCGCGTCGACCCGGTGACCATCATGCTGGTGATCCATAAGGGCGGCGCCGAGGACCGCTGCCTGCTGGGCCGTCAGGCGGCCTGGCCGGAGGGCCGGATGTCGGCGCTGGCGGGGTTCCTGGAGCCCGGCGAGAGCATCGAGGAAGGCTGCGCCCGCGAGATCGCCGAGGAGGCGGGGCTGACGGCGACAAAGGTTCGCTACCATTCCAGCCAGCCCTGGCCCTTCCCGTCGCAGCTGATGATCGGCCTGTTCGCCGAGGTGGATTCCGATGACGCACGACCGGATCAGACGGAGCTGGAGGCGGTGGCGTGGCTGACGCGGGCGGAGGCCAAGGCCTGCCTCGACGGCACGCACCCCACGATCAAGGCGCCGCCCCGGATCGCCATTGCGCGCACGCTGATTCAGGCGTGGGTGGACGGATTCGACGTCTGAAGGGCTTAGGAATTAGGAGTTAGGAATTAGAGGCTGCGCCGCTCGGCTAATTCCTACGCCCTAAGCCCTAACTCCTCGCCGCCTCCTTGCGAGCCGCCTCCAGATCCGCCGGATTGTCGACCGACAGCGGGGCCTCGTCGATCACCGCAGCCCAGATCTGCAGGCCCATTTCCAGCGCCCTCAGTTGCTCCAGCTTCTCGCGCTTCTCCAGCGGCGACGGCGGGGCGGCGCAGAATTTCAGCAGGGCCTCGCGGCGGTAGCCGTACAGGCCGATGTGCCGCCAGACGGGGGCGTCGCCGTACAGGGTCGAGCGGGTGAAGTAGAGGGCGCGGCCGTGGCGCTCGCCTTCGTTCAGGGCCAGCACCGCCTTGACCACATCCGGATTGGCGCGGTCGGAGGCATCGGCCTCGGGCGCGACCAGGGTGGCGATGTCGCAGTCCGGCTGGCCATGCAGCAGGGCAGCGCACGCGGTGGCAAGGCCGGGATCGGCGAAGGGCATGTCGCCCTGCAGGTTGATCACCGCATCAAAGGCGCCGTCCGGGTCGATGGCTTCCAGCGCGGCGCGAATTCGATCCGAGCCCGAGGGCAGGTCCGGATCGGTCAGGACGGCGACCCCGCCGATGGCCTCGATGGCGTCCACGATGGCTTGATCCCCGGCCGCCACGGCGACCTGAAGTCCAGACAGGGCGGCCTGTTCATAAGCGCGGACGATCATCGGCTTGCCGCCGATATCGGCCAGCGGCTTGTCCGGCAGACGGGTCGCCGCCATGCGAGCAGGAATCATTATCAATGGATTCATCGGACTGCCTCGTGACCTGTAACGCCGGACACGCTGAAACGTCGATCCGGGCCGGTTGCGAAGGTCGCGCTAGCGTGTAAGACACGGCCACGCAAGAATTCGCCGGTCGCCTGTGCGACAAGGCCATAACAATACGGGATGCGACGACTCGATGAGCGGCAGTCTGAACGGAAACAAGATTCTGGGCGCTGCGCTGGCGACCGCCCTGGTCATCATCGGCGTTCAACAGATCACGGGCGCGATCTATCACAGCGAAGCCCCTGAGAAGATGGGCTATTTCGTCGATGCGCCGGAAGAGGCCGCCGGCGGCGCCGCCGAGGTGGTGCTGCCGCCGGATTGGGGCACCGTCCTGCCGACCGCCGATCTGGCCAAGGGTGAAGCCGCCTTCGCGCGCTGCCAGGCCTGCCACGACGTCCATCAGGGCGGCGCGGACAAGATCGGTCCGAACCTGTGGGCCGTCGTTGGCGGTCCGGTCATGCACCGCGGCGGCTTCGCCTATTCGGACGCCATGAGCGCCCACAAGGCCGAGGCGCCGACCTGGGGCTATGACGAACTGGACCAGTTCATCACCGCCCCGGCCCGCTATGTGCCCGGCACCAAGATGTCGTTCGCCGGCATCCGCGACCAGCAGACCCGCATCGACCTGATCGCCTACCTGCGCAGCCAGGGTTCGGGCGGCTATGGCATCCCGGCGCCGGATCCCGCGCGCCAGCCGGGCGCCGCCGCTCCGGCGGAAGGCGAAGCCCCGGCCGAGGGCGCCGCCCCCGCTGAAGGCGCCGCCGCCACGGAAGGGACCGCTCCGGCCGCCGAGGCCGCCGCTCCGGCGACCACGCAGGCGACCCCGGCCGCTCCGGCCCACTAGGGTCCGCGACGAGTACGGAAAGGCCCCGCCAGCGACGGCGGGGCCTTTTTCGCTTGTCCATGATGCTATCGTCATCCCGACGAAAGTCGGGACCCAGCGGCGCGCGTGAGCGCGAAGCTGTCGGAAGCGCTACTGTCCGGCCTTCAACATTCAGTGTTTCGCCGCCGTCGCGGCGCCGCTGGGTCC